>JANMGZ010000272.1:0-5336 GCA_031374905.1 Dolichospermum sp. OTE_70_metabat_362_sub | reverse complement strand
AGATGATCTTGGTAATCTGTTTCAGTCAATGGAAAAGAAGCTTGTCCAAGGTATTTCCACATGATTTGCAGAAATATTTTGCCCTGGGTGCGGCGAAATTGGACATCATAAGGTTGTCCCCATTTATCAATTAACAGTTGGCGCAATTCCTTTCCAGTCATAGCAATTTTGGATTTTGGATTTTAGATTTTGGATTTTGTTATTGGTAATGCCTCTTGCCTCTTGCCCGTTCCTTAGGCTTATTTAGATTTTACATTTAGTTATGATGTTAAGTTCCGTGACTCCAGTATGATAAGGATATAAAGAAATGTAATGCTAACAGAAAAGATGCTCATTGTGTCTTGCAACAAAGAAGTACGGCATCGCTGTGAGCGTTATTGTTTCGATTCAGATAAGAGTTGCTCAAGTGCTGGTACTCTTGTCACAATGCTTAATAACTTACATAAACAGCGCAGAAATTATGGCTCAATTTTCAGAAATCACAGATGTTCCCGATATGGGTCGTCGTCAGTTTATGAACTTGCTTACTTTTGGGACTGTTACCGGAGTAGCATTAGGTGTATTGTACCCTGTCGTTAACTACTTTATTCCTCCTTCTAGCGGTGGTGCTGGCGGCGGTACAGTAGCCAAGAACGAATTGGGTAACGATGTTAGTGTTAGTGAATTTCTAGATAGTCATAACGTAGGCGATCGCACTTTAGTACAAGGACTCAAGGGAGATCCTACCTATATTGTAGTGAAAAGTAAAGAAGCGATCACTGACTACGGGATTAATGCTATTTGTACCCACTTAGGTTGTGTTGTTCCCTGGAATGTGGCTGAGAATAAGTTTAAATGCCCTTGTCATGGTTCACAATATGACGCTACTGGTAAAGTAATCCGCGGTCCTGCACCAAAATCCTTACCTCTGGCTCATGCCAACGTGGCAGAAGACAAAATTCTGCTAACACCTTGGACAGAAACCGACTTCCGCACCGGGGATGCCGCTTGGTGGGCTTAAATAGTGCAAAAGTTATTAGTCTCAAGTCAATAATCTAGAGTTTTTAATTAACTCCTGACAACTGACCACTGACCACTGACAAATGACAACTGACAACTGACAACTGACAAATGACTTTATAGAGATGAGAAATGCCCTTACACCTGCGAGGTTAACTCGCACTGCTAAAGCAATGGTTAATACATTGCTAATAGCGATCGCTACCGTGACTTTTTTCTTCACCAGCGATATAGCCCTGCCACAAACTGCTGCTGCTTATCCATTTTGGGCGCAAGCTACCTATCCTGAAACTCCCCGCGAACCCACAGGACGAATTGTTTGCGCTAACTGTCACCTAGCAGCTAAACCTACAGAAGTAGAAGTTCCTCAATCTGTACTACCTGACACTGTATTTAAAGCGATCGTCAAGATTCCCTACGATACTAAGGTGCAACAAGTAGGTGCTGATGGTTCTAAAGTTGGTCTAAATGTCGGTGCTGTACTAATGTTGCCCGAAGGCTTCAAGATTGCGCCAGAAGATCGCATTCCTGAAGAAATGAAGAAAGAATTGGGTGATATAACATTCACACCATACAACGACAAGAAGGAAAATGTCGTCATTGTCGGACCACTACCCGGTGAAGAATATCAAGAAATCATCTTCCCTGTTCTTTCTCCTAACCCCGCTACAGACAAAAATATTCACTTTGGCACATACTCTGTTCATGTAGGCGGTAATCGCGGACGTGGACAAGTTTATCCCACCGGCGAGAAGAGCAATAATAACCTTTATAACGCTTCTGCTGCTGGAACAGTTAGCAAAATTGCTCAAACAGAAGACGAAGACGGCAACGTTAAGAATGTTATTAGCATCAAAACTGAAAGTGGAGATGTTGTTAATGATATAGTTCCTGTTGGGCCAGAACTCATTGTTGCTGAAGGACAAGCAATTGCAACTGGCGATGCTTTGACTAACAACCCTAACGTTGGTGGTTTTGGTCAAGCAGATGCAGAAATCGTCTTACAAGATTCTTCCAGAGTTGTAGGGTTAATTGCTTTTATCTGCTTAGTGATGTTAGCACAAGTAATGCTAGTTCTGAAGAAGAAACAAGTAGAAAAAGTCCAAGCTGCGGAAATGAATTTCTAAACTATGATTTGTGTGATTGATTTGATTTAGATGATTAATTACAAAGATCACGGTTGAGGATGCTTACAAATTCTTTGCTAAATCATCAGCTATTTGACAGGCTTTTTGCCTGTCTTTTTTTTTGATAAAGAATCAGAACTAACTAAGCTGTTACGCTGCTTGGTATTCCAGTCAAAAAAACCTAAAATTCTTTAAAAACAAGGAATTTAAGTTTTTAACTGGGATAACGAAAAACCGCGAAATAACCAACTTAATTGGTAACTATCCTGGATATCTATTTTAAAAAAGTAATTTACGATACAATATCTGAGATTAATCATACTCATCTGTTGATTTTTCCAAAATATATTTACCAGTTATATTGGTACAGATTATGGTAGTCTTGGTAAAAGTATACCAAGTGTCAATTCCATGAGTAAAAATATCTCTCAGTCCAGTTTACCAATCAAAAGAAGAAAACTACTAGTCTTAATAACTACAGCATTAGCTACTTTACTACTGATTATTGGCTTACCAATCCTGACTTCTTCCCCTGTAGTAGCACAATCCAATACCAGCTTACTCGTATCCGCCGCTGCTAGTTTAAAAGAGGCACTGGAAGAAATTAAACCCCTTTACCAACAAAGTAAAGTAAACGTCAAAATTAATTATAACTTTGGATCTTCCGGTGCATTACAGCAACAAATCGAACAAGGTGCGCCGGCGGATATTTTTATATCTGCGGCTAAAAAACAAGTAGATGCTTTAGAACAAAAAGGACTTTTGGTTGCAGGAACTCGGAATATCATTGCTAAAAACAAATTAGTTTTGGTAGTACCTAAAAATGCTGTCGGTATCACCAGTTTCTACAGTCTTAAAGATGCCAAAGTCAAAAAAATCGCTATTGGTGAACCAAGAAGTGTACCCGCAGGACAATATGCTCAACAAGTATTAGAAAAGTTGAAAATTTGGGGAGAAATTAAATCAAAATTAGTTTTTGCTAATAACGTGCGTCAAGTTTTAGCATCTGTAGAAAGTGGTAATGCTGATGCTGGTTTAGTTTATATAACTGATGCTAAAATCTCTGATCAGGTAAAAGTCGTAGTTACGGCGGATGAAAAATACCATTCTCCCATTATTTATCCCTTAGCAGTTATTAAACGCAGCAAAAATGTTGATACTGCTAAAGAATTTTCCCAATTTTTATCTAGCAATCAAGCTAGGTCTGTATTCAAGAAATATGGGTTTATTTTGCCTTAGTCATAGGTAAAATCAAATACTTTTTCTCAGTTTAAATATTCCTGCATTTATGAATTATGCAGGAATATTTAAGTTACTCTTCCATAAAAATTCAGATTTATAGCGACTAAGTTAATTTAAGTCAATTTAACTATGTAGTCAAATCTTGACTTGATCCATCAAAACTTGTTCTAAAAAACTATGCCACAGGATTTATCACCTCTTTGGATATCGTTGAAAACGGCTTTACTTGCAACGGTTATCACTTTCTTTTTGGGTATATCTGCTGCTTATTGGATGTTAGGATATCGTGGTAAAGGCAAGTCTTTGATTGAGGGTATATTTGTTGCACCGTTGATTTTACCGCCTACTGTGGTGGGATTTTTACTATTGCTATTTTTTGGCAAAAATGGTCCGGTTGGTAAACTGTTAGAGCCGGTTGATACCACAATTGTGTTTACTTGGTATGGTGCAGCGATCGCTGCTACCGTAGTTTCATTCCCATTAATGTATAAAACTGCATTGGGAGCTTTTAGTCAAATTGATGCCAATTTGCTGCGAGTAGCGAGAACTTTGGGTGCTAAAGAATTTACAATTTTTTGGAGGATTAGTTTACCTCTAGCATTTCCTGGGATTGTAGCTGCCACTACCTTAGCTTTTGCGCGGGCTTTAGGTGAATTTGGGGCAACTTTGATGTTAGCAGGTAATATCCCTGGACAAACTCAAACAATGCCAATGGCAATATATTTTGCTGTGGAAGCTGGGGCAATGAATGAAGCTTGGTTTTGGTCAATTGCAATTATGATTATTTCCCTTTCAGGAATTATTTTAGCAAATTTTTGGCAAGAATTTTCATATAAAACAAAATTGACAAAACCCTCTCAAAATCAAATAGAATTAGCAAATAAATTTTCTTCCTTATTAATTGATTCCCCCACATCTGGACTATTTTTAGATATCGAAAAAAAACTCGCTAATTTTCATCTGCAAGTTGCCTTTAAGACCGATGATCAACCATTGGGTTTATTGGGAAGTTCTGGGGCCGGAAAAAGTATGATTTTGCGTTGTATTGCGGGGATAGAAACACCAACGAAAGGACGAATAGTTTTAAATGGTAAAGTATTATTTGACTCAGAAAAGAAAATTAATATTCCTATTCATCAACGCCGAATTGGTTTTTTATTCCAAAACTATGCTTTATTTCCACATATGACTGTGGCGCAAAATATCGCTTTTGGTATACCAAAATATCTAAATGCTAAGGAAGAGGTAGAAAAGCAATTAATAGCGATGCACTTACAGGGATTTGGCGATCGCTATCCGCATCAACTTTCCGGAGGACAACAGCAACGAGTAGCATTAGCTAGAGCTTTAGCAAGCAAACCAGAAGCATTACTTTTAGATGAACCATTTTCCGCTTTAGATACCCATCTCCGCAGTCAATTAGAACAACAAGTTACAGAAATTCTGGATGATTATTCTGGAGTAACTTTGTTTGTTACTCATAATATGGAAGAAGCTTATCGCTTATGTCCTAATCTCTTAGTATTAGAACAGGGAAAAGCAGGTCATCATGGTTCTAAAGATGAGATTTTTCAACATCCTGCTAGTGTAAATGTGGCTCAACTTACTGGTTGTAAAAACTTTTCTCGGACTAATATTTTATCTTCCCAAAAAATAGAAGCAATTGATTG
Organism: Dolichospermum sp. OTE_70_metabat_362_sub; assembly: GCA_031374905.1. Taxonomy (GTDB): domain Bacteria; phylum Cyanobacteriota; class Cyanobacteriia; order Cyanobacteriales; family Nostocaceae; genus Dolichospermum. The sequence goes on along the minus strand of JANMGZ010000272.1, from coordinate 298 downwards.
GGGTTGTACTGTTGAGGTTAGAGAAAAAATTTCTTCAGAATTATCTCATGTTGGTATTCGCGCTCATCATCTAATTTTCACCAAAGATCCTCAACAAGTAAACACATTTCCCTGTTATCTAGTGCGTACCAGTGAAACACCTCACCGCATGACAGTATTTCTTAAACTACATTCTCCTGCTAATCATCCCCATGATTATCATTTGCAAGGGGAAATTTATAAAGAAAAATGGGTAAATATTCAAGATCAATCTTTTCCTTGGTATGTGCAGTTAGAACCCTCGCGGTTACTGTTAATG
>JANMGZ010000263.1:0-3780 GCA_031374905.1 Dolichospermum sp. OTE_70_metabat_362_sub | reverse complement strand
CTGCAATTACCCTTAAATTATTATGAATCCCGTCGCAGTGGTGAAATTACTAGCCGACTGCGAGATATTGGCGAAATTAACCAATTAGTATCACAGATTGTCATTGTTTTACCCAGCCAATTTTTTATTGCTGTGATTTCTTTTTGCTTAATGTTATTTTATAGCTGGCAATTAACAATAGCAGTCTTATTAGTTGCTGCTGTTATGACTTTATCAACCTTACCTTTCTTACCAATTCTTCAGCAAAAAACCCGCAGCCTCTTAGTCTTAGGAGCAGAAAATCAAGGTGTTTTAGTAGAAACATTTAAGGGCGCACAGGTAATCAAAACTACAAATGCTGCTCCTCAATTTTGGGATGAATTTCAAAGTCGGTTTGGTCGTCTAGCTAATCTGGCTTTTAGTACAGTTCAAATAGCCATTATTAACGGAACTATTGCTAAAATCATCTCAACAATTGGTGGTGTTATCTTGTTAGGATTGGGGAGTATGTTAGTAATTAAAGGCAATTTAAGCATTGGACAAATGTTAGCTTTTAATACTTTGCAAGTTAACGTTTTAGCTTTAATCAACTCATTAGTTGGCTTTGTGGATGAATATTTTCGTTCCCAAACAGCAGTTTCTCGATTATTAGAAGTTATTGATGCGACCCCAGAAGTAGTCGGAGGAAGTCCAAAGCCAACTGCACAAATTTCTAGTGTGGCAGATATTAATTGCTCTCATCTTCAATTTCATCACGCAGGTAGAGTTGACTTGTTAGATGATTTTTCGCTGCAAATTCCTGGAGGGAAAACTATTGCTTTAATTGGTAAATCAGGTTGTGGTAAAAGCACCTTAGCTAAATTATTGGCTGGTTTATATGTCCCAGATTCTGGTAATATTCGTATCGGCTTTTTTAATATCCAAGATATTGCTTTAGATTGTTACCGACAACAAGTGGTTTATGTTCCCCAAGAACCTCATTTTTGGAGTCGGACAATTTTAGAAAACTTCCGTTTAGGCACACCTAATATTTCTTTTGAAGACATAGTTCAAGCTTGCGATATTGCTGATGCTGATGGTTTTATCAGTCAATTACCTAATAAATATCAAACTGTTTTAGGAGAATTTGGCGCAAATCTTTCTGGGGGACAAAGACAAAGATTAGCGATCGCTCGCGGCATTCTCACAAATCCACCTATACTCATTTTAGATGAAGCTACCGCCGGACTAGACCCCATGAGTGAAGCTCATGTTCTAGATCGTCTTTTAGAACATCGCACAGGTAAAACCACAATTTTAATTACCCATCGTCCTAGCGTCATTCATCGGGCTAATTGGATTGTTCTCATTGAAAAAGGTCAAGTACAAATTCAAGGAACTCCGGAGACATTTCTCTCAAAACCCGGAGAGCATTTACAGTTTTTAACTGTATAAATGAATATTGTCAAAGTTTTTATTTTCCTATTCTTTAACCAAACCTAATTACTTATGTAAGGAGTAATAATATGCTTAAAAATACTCAATTATTTAGATATCTTTCCGAGACAGAACAAGAATCTGTAGTTGGTGGGCAAATATTTCCCATGTTAGGTTTATTTAGTGAAAATAAGTTATTCTTCCAACAAACCGATTTAGAAACTGAAGGAAAAAGTGATTTAAAACTTGCTTCAGGCGACTCTAGCATACAAACTAGTAAATATAAATTATCCCAAATTACCATGGCACTTTCTTTCACTTTTGGATTAATAACTATTAGTTCTAGTGGCGATAAATTAAGTAATTTATTTCCCAATATTTTCAGTAATTTGTTTTCATAAAATAGTTAGATTTAAATTAAAATGTTTAAATTGTAGAGACAGCTTTATGTTTTGCTCTACATTTTTTACTGTCTGAGTTAATAAATAATTTTTTAAAATAAAATAGAGTATATAATTGTCTATTTTGAATTAGATAAATCAAATAAACAAACATAAAGTAAAAGAGAGGAATTTATTTAAATATATATAACCTAAGAGCAATTCAAACTCTTAAAATCTTATAACTACAGGATCATTTATTTACCATAATAAATAGTTATAAAATAAACATAATGATCGTGATTATTGATTTTCAAATTGATAGTTTGGTTTATTTTTAATTATTAAAAAAGTCCAACTCCGCAGTGGGAATTAGACTATAAATTGATTAACAAAGAACTGAAAACTCGATGAAAATCTATGGTTCATTAAGGTAGACCAGTAACTCTTACATTAATAGTAGCTGGATAAGTTCTACGACCGTAGCGAAACCTACCATTAGCCGTTATTGTTCCTTCTCTACCTCCAGATATAAGTTGTTGTTCCTCTGTAGATAAATCAAAAAGTAAATCAGATTGAATCGTATTAACTGACATCACTCTACCTCATCCTTAACACTGATTTAATTGGCATTATCTGGTAAACCAGCTAACAATTCAAATATAACTATCATGTATGAGAAAATCATGCTTCTAAAGTTAGATAATATATCTATTTTGCATTGTCATTATAAATATAAAATATCAACCCTTGATATAGGAATAATATTCACAAAAAACGCGTTTTTTATGGAATTAACTATAATTTAGTTAAGCCTAAAGTATGAGATGGTAATTCATACTTCTAGTTCTTTGATTTATAACTTCAGGAGAATTTAATTCTCTCACAATACATTTATAAATAGAAAGATAGGATTACACACAGATAATAGTTTTGTTTATTTAAGTGTGTAAACTCTAACTATTCATTGAGGCTAACAATCATGTCAAATCAAGTTATTCAATCTGATTTAATTGTTGATTTATCAACAGAAAAACAGGAGATTTTAGCAGGAGGAAAATCCCAGCTATGCCCTGAAAAAGGCGGCAGCAGTACAGATAAAGGCGGTAAAGATGGTGGTTTTTTGCCATCGGAAAAGGACGAAGATGACAAACCAAATAAAGGAAATGATGGGGATGGATCGAAGTATCGCTTTTTAATCAATCGTCCTACCTTTTATCGCCCCACTTATAATATCAAACTCTAATCATTGATCTTTTGTTGCTGATTCCAGAATTTAGAAATGATTTTGACTTCTTAACAAGCGTAGAGTTCAAAAACCGTCAGAATTATAGTCTAATTTTGCACCCCTTAAGGTATATCAATACTAGGGGTGTATTTTGTTTATGAATAGAAAAATATTATTGATAACAACTAAGTTGTATCCTTGTATATATTTAAAAATTCATAATTAAAAAAAACTGAAAAATATCTTTCTTAAGATTTATTTTGTTTATAACTAAAGTAGAAATAAAATTATAGAAAACATAGTTATAACTAAACTAATGGGTTTTAAAAACCTATATTAAATAAATGAGGCTAATAATCATGTCTACTCAAATCACTCAATCTAATTTACTTGTCGAATTATCCACCGAAGAACAGGAATTTTTATCTGGAGGAAGGAAAAGATGTTACAAGAAATGCTATTGGGTCTGTCCAAAATATGACAATAGAGATAGAGATAGAGATGGAGGTCGTGGTGATAATGAAAATATAAGTGAGGAAGAATGATACAGCTAATCTCATCAACTCTGCAATTATTAAGTAGAGTTTAATGAATATATAACTCACTCAAAAATAATCAATTTTTGAGTGAGTTTCTTGTAACAGAGAAATATTAAATATTTATTTATAAATACTGTGATGATTTTGATGTATTTATACTTTCAATCATTAAAAATTAATATATAAATCAAAAGATAGAAATTATTATTATTAATTTCTAACTAGGGAATCATTAAAA
>JANMGZ010000055.1:0-1514 GCA_031374905.1 Dolichospermum sp. OTE_70_metabat_362_sub | reverse complement strand
GTCGTCCTCATCAGACTGAGGCTCTAAAAAATCATCAATTTCGCCGTCATCAGTCAGCAATAAGTCCTCTTCTTCTATTAAGAGTGCTTGTAATTCGATCTCAGGCGGATTTATCATTTCTAGGTCAGGCTGATAAATATTATCGAGTACGTTGTTAGCCTGGTTCATGCCGCGTTCCTCATGCTCCTTGCAGAATCAGTTACTAAAGACATTTTGATTACTTTTGGCATAAAGTAATCTCGTAAACCGAAAATTGGGTTTTGGCTGATTACCCTCAAATATTTTCGGTGATTTTTTTCCTGTTTTATGCAGGATTTTCTAGTAAAAGTGGCAAATATCACTTTTTGGTGAATTGCTCGCTTTTTAAATTGTCATCCTTGGTAATTCCCCATATCACTTTTGATTGAGTAAGTCTATAGCCTAGATCCATTTCTTTCAAAAAGCTTCCTGATGGAAACACAAGTATATGACACTTGGCAAATTTAACTGTAAATACTGTTCTGATTGTAGCCTGTTTCACAAAAATTGCCCTCTTTTTAGGCATTATTTATGAACTCATTTACTAAGATTAAGCCACCTTTATCAAAAAGACATTAAAAATGGTGTTGATACCATTAAATCTTGTTGAAAACTTTTTGGTTTGACAGTGGCATTCTCATTAAATTAAAAGGTAGGCACACTTTTATAAAACTTATCCAAATTGTTCCCAACTGAACAAATAGTATTTATGTTCTGCTGTAGCTGACCCGACGACGGGTAATTGTTTACAGACATTAGTTCTGGTTGAACTAATTGAACACATTTACTTTTAGCTAGTGATTGGTGTTTGTTTCCAGGCACTAACCCCTGTATATGCTATACCAAGAACTTGAACTAGGGAGTTAAAGTTATGGCATATTTTTAGCGCGGTAAAAGATGAATTGAGATTTCTCTCAATTTAGCCTTATTCACACATTAGCGCAGAGTTGAGATTTCTACCCTGTGCAACTTAATAAACTGTTCTTATTGTATACAACGATATTTTAATCAGGTGATGAATAATATTGTTGCTAAAGTTACTTAATAAAGTTGTTAAGTAATTTTACTTATGTTAATTGTACTTCTGAATACTTTGGATTTCAAGAAAGTGGCTGTCATCTGGTTATGGAAAGTTTTGTGTATGCTTAACAATCTTTACTTTGTAGATATTATCTAGTTGCGCTTTCTAAGCATAGCAAATGCTTTGCCTCTTTGTGGAGAAAATTTACGATTTTTAGTGAAAAGTTTTTGGGGATTGGGAATTGGGGATTGATTGGGAAGATAAATATTAAATCTTATTTCCATTAATCACCAATCACCAATCACCCATGACCTTAGATATCTAAATCTGTCATATTCAGTTTAGAACCATAGGTTTCAATAAATTCCCGCCGAGGTGCGACGCGATCGCCCATAAGAATGGTAAAAATCCGATCAGCTTCGGCTGCGTCTTCAATTTCCACTCGTTTGAGGGTACGAGTTTCAGGATTCATGGT
>JANMGZ010000221.1:0-8077 GCA_031374905.1 Dolichospermum sp. OTE_70_metabat_362_sub | reverse complement strand
CTAATAAATCTGTATCTTTAGGAGTGTAATCAGGTGTGTAATAAGTTAGTCTGTAATCTTTAACCCCAGCTTGGTACCCAGACTTAGCCTGAGTCTTAGTTTGCGCGTAAGACATATTTTTCTTCCAAGAAGTCTTTCTTTTTACTATCAAATCACGTTATGTGCCACTTCTTCTCATTCTTACTCTTAATTCATTCTTAACGAGATTATAAGTTTTGCTTATAGTTAGGGGCGATACTGATCTATGGTGGCAGTATTACTTCTGCACAAATTAAGTTGCAATCACAATTACCGCAACCAATTGTTTACCATATTTTCAGCCGTACTATTTGACGCTGTTATTTTTCGTCCCCGGAATACAAAATCTTTTCATCTTGAGTTTGCATACCCGACTAAACTGGCTTTATTAGCTGTCTGCTAAGTTTTGCCTGAAAGCTACATTCCAGTTATTAAGCTGGTTTGCGGCAATCCTTTTTTTTCCTGATGTCTTTGCCTAAAGCGGGTAAAGATTGATCATGAAGCATTTTCACTCTCAGACAGGTTTAGTCAGGGGATGAGCAAGAAAAGAAGAAGTTGCACATCACAGAATTTGTAGCTTACCCCACAATATATCAATAATTTAATAAGTTATTTTGCAAATTTTGTTAATTGATATATTTAAATTGGTTATTATATAAAGATTTAACATTTTGTGAAGATTGATTTACAAATGTGTATATCTCAAGTAATGTTTCTCTGAAAAAGCGGCAATATATTTAGGTGTATTAGCTAACGTTTAAAAGCTTTGAAATAATGTAGATAATATAATTGAGGTGTGCTTGTTAAAAAAAATAATTTAACGAACCACAGAGGAAGATAAAAAAGAGATTTCCCCATTTTGTTGAGCATTTCTATAGACACTGAAAAATCATAATTATATCACAGCTATTTCATTTAGTAAAATCGCATAGACTTAATGTGTATTAAAAAGGGGCATTCTCAATAAATACCCCTCTAAAACACCTTAAACTAATTTTGGTGTTAGTTTTGGTTTTGGTTCTGGCGTTATTTCTAGTGTTACTTCCGGTTCTGGTAAACCATAGATAGAACGATAAAGTTTATCGTACTCTTTAGCAGATTCATACCAACTGAAGTTTTCACTCATCCCCCGTTTTTGTAATTCTTGCCATTGAGGTTTGAAACGGAAACCTTCCCAAGCACGAATCATACAGGTGAAGAGGTCTAGGGGTTCATAGCGGTCAAAGCAATAACCTGTACCCGCTTCATTTACAGGATCAAAGTGGCTGACGGTATCAACTAATCCCCCTGTCCGACGGACAATAGGCACAGAACCGTAACGCAAAGCCATCATTTGGCTGATGCCGCAGGGTTCAAAGCGGCTAGGCATTAAGAAGGCATCTGTACCAGCGTAAATACGGCGAGAAAGGGCATCATTATACAGGAGATAGGTGGCCATGCGTCCAGGATAGCGGGATGCGAGTTGCCACATTTGGGTTTCATAATAGCGATCGCCTGTTCCCAATAAGACAAACTGAGCATCTGTATAAGCCATGAAGCGGTCAAGGATTTGTAATACTAAATCCATCCCTTTCTGTTCTACTAACCTTGTCACCATGCCGATAAGAAAGGCATTAGAATTAACTTCTAAACCTACCTCTTCTTGCAAAGCTATTTTATTAGCTTTGCGTTGATCAAGGGTATCTATAGTAAAGGTTTGGTTAATGTATTTATCATTGGCAGGATCATAAATATCAGTATCTATGCCGTTAATTATTCCTGATAATTTGCCACTAACAAAAGATAATAATCCCTCTATTTGTTCACCATAAGCAGGTGTTTTGATTTGTTCTGCATAGGTAGGAGAAACTGTATTTACTTTATTGGCAAACTGGACTGCGGCTGCCATTGTATTGTGTCCTTGCATATACCAGGGACACCAAGTAATTTTCTCTAAATACCACCGCCAAGGGCCTTGATAAGCGAGGTTGTGAATGGTGAAGACAGTGGTAATATCTGGAGATTGATTTAACCAGACGGGTAACATTCCTGTGTGCCAATCATGACAATGGACAATTTCTGGTTTCCAATAATTCCAACAAAATTCTGCCGCACCATTGGAAAAGAAGGTAAATCTCCAGTCTTCATCTTCTCCACCATAAATTCGTCGGGGGAGGAAAACTGGATGTCCAAATAAATACAAAGGAACATCAGTACCAGGCAAGACACTTTCGTAAACTGAAAATTCCTGGAACATGGCAGAACCTTTCCAAATGGGTTCTTTGGGAACTGGCATTTTGTCGGGAACAAAGCCATAGTAAGGCATGAAAATCCGGACATCATGACCCATTGCTCTCAAGACTTTGGGTAATGCACCTACAACATCGCCCATTCCGCCAACTTTGGCAATGGGAGCAGCTTCCGCTGCCACAAATAAAATTTTCATATTTTTGTTAGTTGTCAGTTGTTCGTTGTTCGTTGTCAATTATCAATTGTCAATTGTCAATTAACTTATGATCCTCGTTGAATCTCGGTAAAGATTTTTTCTAAGATTTCTGTAGCGCCTTGTGATCTGAGAATACTGGCTAGTTCTGCGCCTAATTTTTCAGCATCAGCAGCCGCACCGGTGACGGTATCTTTAACTATTTGTTGACCATCAACGCTGGCAACCAGACCTTTTAGGGTTAATTCATCACCATTGATTTCTGTATTTACACCAATGGGAACTTGACAGCCACCTTCTAAAACTCGTAAAAATGATCTTTCTGCTAAACAGCGATCGCGTGTTTGCGGGTGTTCAATGGCTTTAAGTAAGGCAATTACCTCAGTGTCATCTGCTCGGCATTCTATCCCCAAAGCGCCTTGTCCGACGGCATGGAGGGAGACTTCCGGGGTAAGAATTTGATGGATGCGATCGCTCATTTCCAATCTTTCTAAACCAGCTACTGCTAAAATTAAAGCATCATACTCACCTGCATCCAGTTTTGCCATGCGTGTAATTAAATTTCCCCGCACATCCTTAAATGTAAAATGAGGGAACTTATGGCGTAACTGTGCTAATCTTCGCAGGGAAGAAGTCCCAATTACCGCACCTGCTGGTAAAGTTTCAAGTTTTTCACCTTTATACTTTTCATGCAGTACCACCGCGTCTGCGGGGTTTTCCCGTTCTGTAATCGCTGCTAGGGTCAACCCTTCTGGTAAATTGGTGGGAAGATCCTTGAGAGAATGCACGGCAAAATCAATATCTTTATTGATCATGCCCAATTCCAGTTCCTTGGTAAATAGTCCTTTATCGCCAATTTTAGCCAAGGCTACATCCAGGATTTTGTCCCCTTGGGTAGACATGGTATGGACTTCAAAAGTAATGTCGGGAAAGCTTTTCTGGAGTTGCGCTTGCACCCAGTATGTTTGAACCAAAGCTAGTTGGCTTTTACGTGAACCAATACGAATAGTGCGTGCAGGACTAGAAACTGAAGTCATAAAACTATTTGTCAAACCAGGCGATAAATTAACATTTATCTAGACTACCGCAGCACGTGACGGACTGGATTAGATCACGCTAATTATCTGAAGATTTTATTTGCCAGTAGCTTTACATTTATTTACAATTTTTGAAATAGATCCCCGACTTCTCAAAGAAGTCGGGGATCTGAAAATTAGAATATAATCAAATTAGCAATAATTTGGTTTTAGGAAATTCTATGCTTTTACTTGAACAAATATCTGAACTATTACAAGCGGAAGATCCAGAAGAACGACAAACTATCACCGGTGTTAATTGGGAAAATTATGAAGCTTTACTCAATGATTTAGGTGACAGTTTACAATATAGAGTCACATATTTAGATGGAGTCATAGAATTAATGTCACCAAGTCGCCGCCATGAAATTCGTAAAACGATTATTGGATCTTTGCTAGAAATTTACTTTCAAGAAAAACGCATTCGCTATTTTCCCCTTGGTTCTACAACCTTCCGCAAACAAGCGAAAAGAGGAGGAGTAGAACCAGATGAATCATACTGTCTAGGCACAGAAAAAGAAGTTCCTGATCTTGCCATTGAAGTTGTAGTCACCAATGGGGGAATTGATAAATTAGAAGTTTACAAAAGATTAGGTGTGATAGAAGTTTGGTTTTTTCAAAACAATCAATTTGCCATTTATCATTTGCGCGGTGAAAATTATGAATTGGTGGCAAAAAGTGAATTATTACCAAACTTAGATTTGTCAATTTTGGCGCAATATGTAGTAGCAGATGACCCTTTAGATGCAGCGATCACCTTTCGAGAGAAAATCAAAGCAATGGTGAATTAGATAATTCCTGGTCCTTTACCTCTCTTATCAAAATCCTCTGTTAGCAGACCACTTTTATCTTCATTCACTTCTCGTAATTCCTGTATTCGTTCGGCTTTTTCTTGTTCTGCTATTTCCCGCGCATCACCAGGAACTTCATAATACATTTCCGGTTCAACTGGATAATTATTCAACAACCCCTCTTTATCCACAGTATAACCATCTGTTGTCCGAATACTGTAAACATTAGTTTGGTCATTAGTGGACACACCTGCAAGATCCTCTTCTGTAGGCAAGTGTTTATAATTTTCTCGTTCTCGTTTGATTCGTGCTGCTGTTTCGGCGGGAATTATGCCTCTGTCATAAGTATCTGGGGTAATCTTCTCATTCATACAATTAGTCCCTTTGTACTTTTTTAGGATTACCAGAACCAGCTTAGAATTTTCTAGCAGATAAATACACTATCTTTAGACGTAATTACTAAAAATACTTTGATGAAAATTCTCTATCTATAGATATATTTTCTCAATTGACAATTGACAATTGTCAATTAATCCAGTCAAGCTTCAAATTCTCCTCTTTTTAAGGAAAAAAGATAACAGTTATCTATTTTTCAGTCTTTCACTGGAAGAGACAAGTAATTGTCAATTGTACATTGTCAATTGTCCATTATCCTAAAGATTGTTGTTTGAAAGAGTTAAATTTCTGAGATAATTCTTGGCGAGTTTCATATTTAATCAGATAACGGAAAGCAAACCAGATAAAGTAAAATATGCCAATTAATTCAAAAAGGGGTTGTAGCAGCGGTACACCATTCACAGCATCTAGTAATGCGATCGCTACCTTAACTGTGACAAAAGCTGATAAAATTAAAACTAGGGTGATTAAACCCTGTTTATTGTTGTTAAAAATACTGCCTAAATAATCTGGCAGTTTATTGAGGAATTCCACAATTTGTCTACTAATTTTCTGCCATTGCGATTCTGATTCCTTCGCAGCAGGTAGTTGTGGCAAATTGCGATTGTCTCCACCTGAAAAAGATAAAACATCTTGTGGTGAAGAATAATTTCCCTGTTCTGGTTGCTGTGCTTGAGCTTCCATTATAGTTCTCCTTTAGGAATTACAACAGTTTTGAAAAATGAATTAACGTAATTAAAATATAGCAGTTTAGAAGCTAAATTCCAATTATGAAAAAAATTAAATTATTTAACCTCTCTTTAACTTATGAATATTTTCCTCCCAATTTGCACCATCAAAAGGCATAATTTCAAAATTTCCCAGGATATTTCCATCTAAACACCGCACATTAACATCAATGCAATCAGGGTGGCTACGGGGAATATAAAAGGAATGAATTCCACAAATCCCGCAGAACTTATGTTTTGCGACTCCTGTATTAAATTTGTAAGTTTTTAATACATCTTCCCCTTGTAGCAAAGTAAACTGTTGTTGCGGGACAATCAAATGTAAAAATCCTTTTTTGGAACAAATTGAACAATTACAATCATCAACTTTGTGATGATTAACTACTACCCGAAACCGCACCGCACCACAATGACAACCACCTTCATAAGTAACAGATTGATCTTTACTTAACATTAAGCTTCTCCAGTTGATTAACGCGAATTGTGAGTTTGTTAATTTTCTGGTTTAATTCAACCACCAAAGTAGCTAAATTCTTAAACATTTTCTCCTGTTGTGATTGTGATGAATTGTGTCTCAAATTAGGGGAAACTGGAGAATTATTAACAGCAGGTAATTGATTATTTTTACTAACCATTAACTCAATTTGTTGTAAGCGTAATTGCAAACTTCTAACATCAGATTCTAAATTATTTACCCGGAAATGAACTGGCTGTGGTGAAGCAGTTTTTAACAAAATACCACTCCAAACAATAATCACACATAACCCAGTTACTAAAAATTTTCTCAACATAATATTATCAATTGCTTAAATGAAAATCGTAGGTTGGGTTGACAAAGGAAACCCAACAAATCTCATAATTAATCACTTTCTATTTATCAGCTTGTAAACAAGAAAATAGCTTTTCCCACTCTAAATTATCAGCAATTACTTCACTTTCCTTAACTTCAAAAGTGCGATTACTGGCTTTTGGTTCTTTAATTGCTTGTACACAAATTTCCGCAACATCCTCACGGCTAACTTTTCCTCTAATATTATCACCTTGTTCAAAAATTAATTCCTTCCCTCCTGCTGTTTCCGTCAAAGCACAAGGTCTAATAATTGTATAAGGAATTCCACTAGCTTTAACACTTTCTTCTCCTCGCAACTTCCAAGTTAAAATCCCTCCCAATTGGTCATTTAATCTCACTGCGGGTGGTTCTTCATCTAAATTAATTCCTGGTCTTCCTGGACGAGTCACCCCAGCCGAACTGATTAATACAAATTGAGGTAAAGTTTCCCCACCATAAGCTTGAATTGATGCAACTTCCAGCGCAAAAATCCCCGGATTAAATGCAGGATTTAAAGCACCATCATATTCAAACTTACTCAACATTAATTGCAAAGAACAAACTTTACTAATATCCATTGCTGGACAATCCTTAACAATTTTGGCACGAAATACGGGAACTAAATCTGTAAAAGGAATCTGAATATCTAGCCAATTATTAGCAACAGTATCAAAAGAATAGCTATAACCAACTCCGTCCCAAGTTGACTCTGTGCGGATAAATATTTTATAACGTTGTCCGTCACCTTTCACCCGCAATTTCACACCTTGATAACCAGATAAATCAAGTAATGGTGAAAAATTCTTAGTTCTTACCGAAGCAAACCCCCCGGAATTAGCAGTAGAAACATTACCTGTAAATACTGCTATATTTTCGCTAATTTGGAAACTGCTGGAACTAACACCACCCATAACCACATCATCTAAAGCCCCCCAGATATTTTTGATTTCATCTGATGGTTTGGTAAAATCAAATATCGGTTTTTCACCCACAGAAACAAGATATTTTGCGGCTGATTCAACTAAATTTTTCACACCTTGATATTCAACATTTTCAGGTGTATCTCCGACAATTTCCGGTAGATAAAATTTCACACCTTGATTATATTTAGCCCTATCTGGTGTATCTCCCTCCACAGGTTGAACACGCACCGACGTACAACAAATTACAGCTTGAATATTAGCCATAACTAAATTTGTCAAAGTTTCTGATTTCGTAATATCTCCAAATACCAAATCAATATCATCACCCAGAATTGACCGCGCTTTTTCAATATCTCGAACTAAACAGCGGACATTATAGCCTTGTGATACCAATCTTTTGACAACTCGTTTACCTACCCCACCCGTCGCACCAGCTACCAGAATTACAGCCATATTTCCTCCTTCTTTTGGTCTATCTTGATTATCTTTTGGACTACCTTGAAAGATTTTTTGTATCCAGTTAAGAACCGGAAATACTTCAAAGTAAGTTAGGGTTTTAATAAACCTGCATAAATCCCATTGAGAACGGTTGTTGTTATTCATAATTTTTATTTAACCATTTTATTTTAGTCTTATTGTATCAGATTTAGATCCCCGACTTCTCAAAGAAGTCGGGGATCTAGATTACTATTCTTTGGTATAATACTCATACAATATAATAATTGCCATGATCAGTCAATTTGAAAAAGCCCAATCTGAATATGAGAAGTTTCCCGCAGAATTTACCAGCATTATTATTAGTACGGTAAATAAACAAGGAATCCCTAATGCTAGTTACGCTCCTTTTGTCATGGACAATGACAAAAACATCTACATTTATGTGAGTGGACTAGC
>JANMGZ010000215.1:0-7188 GCA_031374905.1 Dolichospermum sp. OTE_70_metabat_362_sub | reverse complement strand
AAGCGCCTTTAATAGATAAAATTATTACCCAGCGTCAACGGTTAGTTTTTGATCAAAAAGTTGTTATCCCTATTCCTGTCAATAGTCGGACTATAGATCGACGGCCACGCCAAGTAAATCCCACTATTGTTTCTCCTGGTTTTGATACTAGTAAGCGTGGTGGTTTGTATGTAGAACGCAGTGTTGAACCGATTAATACTGATCAAAAACTTTGGATTATTACACCCCAATTTTATGTGCAAAGGGCGTGGGAAAATAGCGAAAATTTAGCAAATTTATTTGGTGTCAAAAGCCAACTGAATGCTGTTTTAAGCCCAAAAACTGTGCTGGAAGGTGCGGGAGAGTTAACTAGCTTTGATTTTAATCAAGTAGAAAATAGTTTGCGCGGAAGTTTGCGATTACGCCAAATATTGGGTAATGTTAATCCTTATACATTGAGTTTAGAATCTAATTACCGCGATCGCTTGTATAATGGTAGCCTTGGCTATCAAACTGTACAAAGTAGTATTGGTGGAATCATCACTTCTCCAATTATTCCTTTAGGCAAAACTGGTATCAATTTTAGTTATCAAGGTAGCGCTCAATATATAGATGCAAATACAGACCGTCAAGATTTACTCTCATCAGTGCGAAAAAATGATCGCATTTCTCTGACTCGTTTACAAGGTAGTGTGGCGTTGAGTAGTGGTATCAATTTGTGGCAAGGGAAACCATTAGCAGCTACAGCTAATGAAGGATTAAAATATACACCCAATCTTGTTATTCCCTATTTGCAAGCGATCGCAGGTATTACGGGAACTACTAGCTATTATGGTAGCAACGATAACCAAAGCACTTTAACTGGTACTATCGGTTTAGTGGGACAGATTGGCAATTTTTCTCGCCCTTACTTGGATTATACTGCCTTTAATCTCACCTACTCCCAAGGAATTAACAGCGGTTTATCACCTTTTCTTTTTGACCGGTTTGTTGATAATAAGGTCTTGAGTGCAGGTCTTTCTCAGCAACTTTATGGGCCATTCCGGTTAGGCTTGCAAACATCCATTAATCTAGATACAGGTAAAGACACTAGCACTGATTATATAGTGGAATATAGTCGGCGCACCTATGGAATTATGTTACGTTACAATCCGGTGCTAGAATTAGGCGGCTTTAGTATTCGGATTAGTGACTTTAATTGGAATGGTGGTACAGATCCATTTTCTAATGGAGAAGTTAAACCCGTTGTTGGTGGTGTAGTCCGTCAAGATAATTGAAAATAAGAAATAATTATCGAGAACTGAGATTAAACTTCTGCGTTAACCAACAAGAGGTAACCAAATGATAAACGTAGTGCCTGGGGTACAAGGTGATGTGATAGTTGAGTAAATTGCCGGGCTGAAAATCTCCATGTTTCCCTGCATTTCTTCTATTAACTGTTTAGCAATAGCAATTCCTAAACCAGTTCCCGGAATTTCCGTTTTTGCTTGTACACCCCGGTAATGTCTTTCTCCCAGATGCTCTAAGTCTTCTGGAGGAATGCCAGGACCATTATCACTAATAGCAATACCTTGAAAGTTGCCTTTTTGTTGCCCACATTGCACTAAGATATTACCACCAGATTGAGTATATTTTAAAGCATTATCAAGAATATTACTCAAGACTTCGCGCAACGCTTTTTCATTCACGATTACTAAAGGTAAATTGTCAGGAATTTCGGTAATTAATTCTAAATTTCGTTCTTGAGCAATAGCTTGAGCCGATATTAATAAAGGTACTAATAAATCTGAGCAGGAACAATGAGTTAACTGTTCTCCTGTACCGGGCAATAATAATAGAGATTTAGTTGGTTTTTGGACATTTGCGTTAATAACTACTTTCGCTCCTGGTAGAGCTAATGGTGCTAAATCTGCTGTATTTAAATCAATAACCTGATCAAATTGTTGTAATAATTCTTGCAAGCGATCGCTCTCCCTAACTATACTAGTTGCTACTTCACGATTAGGATCAACCGTTCGCATACGCTTAAATAATAATTTTCCAAAAGTGCGGATAGCAGTTAAGGGGTTCCGAAACTGATGCAAAAGATTATCTAATAAATCCCGTTGTCTCTCTTGCAAAATTTGTTCTTGCTGAAGTTGATGTTGCAACCAAGCCCGGCGCTGGTCTAGAATACAAGCGATCGCTAAAGTTTTGGCAATACGTTCAATTTCCCCTTCTTCTCGTTGATTCCATTCCCTATCTTCCCTCGCAGTCACCAATAACCCCATCATCACACCCTCATGAATCAGAGGTAAAACAATTTGGTTATGACTGAGTAAATATTCATCGTCTCCATCATGTAAATTTTGTTTTCCTGTTGTTTCTGATTCCGGTGATTGATGAGAAGATACTGAAGTCGGTTTTAACAACCTTGTTTGTTGATTTGGTAACGCTAATATATTAGCAAGCCTGATGGGATAGTTATCCTTTGGTTCACTATATTCATCACCAGGTTTTAATGCTATCGTTTCTGGATACACCATTACCGGAATTAGTCGCGCCTCACCTGTAGGTTTTTCTACTAATTCCTGTGTTAAATAAACCACCGTAAAAGACGCTCCCATCCCTTGAGTGAGCAGAGCTATTTGCTCTCGACATAGAGCAAGAAAATCAGAACTGGCAGACATTAGCATGAGTTCAGGAATTTAGGAGGAAGAAAGAAAAAAAGACGTAGGGGCGCAGGGCCTGCGCCCAGTTGCGCCCAGTTGCGCCCAATTCGCCCAGTCAGGAGTCATAAAGAAGAAGAATGAGTAGAGGTAAAAGAGGTAAAGCGCAATGCTAAACCCGTATAGCTATCTAGTTTAGTCTGGTAATGGAGGAAGAAGTAACGGGTAATGGCTAAAAAAACAGCAGTTTTTTAATTCTTAATTCTTAATATTTAATTGCTTTCTCCTCAGTTGTATCAAAACATTAAAAACTATTGATTTTTTAAGATAGAACTTATATAATGACGACGGATTTTGTAGCCATAACTACAGTCTATAGCTTGAAACAGGAGGACAATAGGTTGGCAAGGAGACGCAAGCGGAAGAGTCGTCGTAGGCAGGAAGGACGACGCATACTTGAACATATTCCTCAGTACAGCATCGAAAGTGGCGAAGATAAACCTGTGACAGCAGCAAGAAAATTCATTCAAGCTGAAGGTATTTTGCCACCCGCACTGTTACTAGTAAAGCGTAACGAACATACAACAGACCGTTATTTCTGGGCGGAAAAAGGTTTGTTTGGCGCTCAATACGTAGAAGAGAATCATTTCTTGTTCCCTAGTCTTAGGACTTTAGAATCACCAGCAGCACAAGAACCTGTTGCTGTGGCTAGTAACTAAACAACAAATGACCATCATATCTTGTAAGTGTGACTTCTGACCCTGTCAATAATTAACTGGTAATTTTGAGCAGTTTATTCAAAAATTCCATTTTTTTTAATCTTGTGATTGAATTTGCCAGTAGGGTTTAAACTGATTCTCTCAAGTCATGGCGTAATTAATTCCTCATTAAACTGCAAAAGTTTGAATGAATCCGTTTATTACTAGCTTATACAGTAGAGAATAGCGACAGAGCCAAGATCATCCCAAAAATGAGCCATGAATTATTTATGCTCCTACTCTTTGGATTACTATCAAGCTCTGTCCACAAATTAGAATTTTTCCTCATGACATCCCAGGCATCAGGAAGATTAGCAGCATAAAAAGAATTTTTCCTTCCTCCCTACTGCTGATTTACTCAAAAATTTAGTCAGAAGTCTACATTGATGTAAATAGTCCTAGTTTTCATCCTCAACAATCAAGTGTCAAGCGTCTTTAGCTGTAATGCCCTTTGCAACTGGGCCAGTTCATCTCTATGGGCAGTCACAGTAATTGTACTTGAGAAGTTTTGTCCACTTGGGATATTTTCCATCTTGAGTGACACCTTCTCAAGTCTTCCAGATTTTTTCCAGTACAATAATCCACTTAAAGGCGAAAAGAGGATTATTACCAGAAAAAACTGCCCAAAATCAGGAAAAAGCATGGATAAAACCAACGCCAGACAACCTAAACCCACAGCAGCTAATATAGTCAAAAATATAGCTAAAAACCAGCTAGGGCTAACAAATCCTTCAAAGGTGACTTGATTTTTAGCAGCATCTACTGCTAACACTCGATAAGCACGAGAGCGAAAATACTCCTTTAATGAAGTCATTAACGCATTTTCATCCTGTTCCGAAGTCAAGCGCATCATTTCCGTACGATCTTTAGTTGAAGCGCGGATAAAGAAAAATAAGCCAACTGATAACAGAAAAGTTAACAGAAAAGTAGATTGCAAAACAGTAAAACCCATAACTAATTTTTAAGTCTGAAATTTTCACTCTTACTTAAACCATTATCAATTATTGTGGAAATAGGTAACAGCTAATAGACAACAAACGGAAGTTGTTTTCAAATTTTAATTTTTATATGTCACAAAACTCCGAAACACCATCATCTAACCTCCGGGCTATAGCCCAACAATTCCGCCTAGCAGGTTGGATTAGTTTCTGGATTCAGTTGGTATTAGGCGTAATATCTGGGATAATTGTCTTATTATTTGGCATTTTTAGTCAAAAGGCCAACAGCCCCAATAATAATCCAGGCACAGGCTTTGGTGTATTTTTAGCAATTTGTGGAATACTTATTTTAGGTGCTGGTATTTATTTAGCTTATCGCTATACCAGAATTGGTAAACAACTGGAATCCCCTAATGCTAGTAACCGCCCCCGCAAGGTGGAAACTGTGCAAGTATTACGTTTAGGACTATGGCTAAATTTAGGGGGAATATTAGTCACTTTGTTAGGAGCGCAAGCGATCGTTGGTACACTGGTAGCTAGGTCAATATCTCCTCAAGCCGCAACTACTCAATTATTTGACCCAACTCGGATTATTAGCGGTTTAGATATGCTTATAGTCCAGGCAAATACAAATACTGTGTCAGCGCATTTCGCAGGTTTATTAGCATCTTTGTGGTTAATGAATCGGATTAATAAACCATAAAAATTCGGAATTTAGGCATAATTGGGATTGATAGAAGCCCTGGCGACTAGAAGTCGCGGCTATACAAACCAAGTCCACCTGCGTGGACTCAATTATAACCCACGGAGGTGGGTTTTGCTTGTGTAGATGCGGTTTCTAACCGCCCATTTAACTCATTTAACTTACAACCTAACAATTGACAAATGCTAGATATTAAACACATTAGAGAAAATCCCCAAGTCGTACAAGACAAGTTGAACAGCCGTAGTGGTAAATACGAGATTCAACCTATCTTAGATTTGAGTCAACAGCAACGGGAACTGGAAGTCAAACGTAACGAACTCCAAGCCCGGAGTAATGAAATTGGTAAACTGGTCGGACAAAAGGTAAAATCTGGTGTTAACCCTCAAGATGGGTCAATTCTGGCTTTAAAGGAGGAAGGAAATGCCCTCAAAATCACATTAAGTGAATTAGAACCCCAGGAAAAAGATTTAAAAGCCCAAATTCACGAATTACTCTTAGCACTACCGAATTTACCCAGTGATTCTACACCCATTGGTCAAAGTGAAGACGATAACCAAGAAGTGAGAATATGGGGAGATGAATATAAACCCGAAAATCCGAAGATTTTACCACATTGGGAAATTGGGGAAAAGTTGGGAATTTTGAACTTTGAAAGAGCGGTAAAAATTGCCCAAAGTCGGTTTGTGAGTTTGATAGGTGCGGGTGCGGCTTTAGAAAGAGCATTAATTCAGTTTATGCTTTCTAAACATATTGAAAATGGCTATATTGAAATTAGTCCACCGTTGTTAGTAAATACTGATTCTTTAACGGGAACTGGACAATTACCCAAGTTTGCAGAAGACAGTTTTAAATGTGCAGAGGATGATTTGTGGTTAATTCCTACCGCAGAAGTTCCGGTTACTAATTTGTATCGTGGCGACATTATCAACGCGGAAGAATTACCAATTTATCACACTGCATATACGCCATGTTTTCGGCGAGAAGCGGGAAGTTATGGACGGGATATGCGCGGTTTAATTCGGTTGCATCAATTCAATAAAGTTGAGTTGGTGAAGTTAGTAAAACCAGAAGATTCTTTTGATGAATTAGAGAAATTGGTAGGAAGTGCTGAGAGTATTTTACAGGCTTTAAAATTGCCTTATCGGGTGATTAATTTATGTACTGGAGATTTAGGTTTTTCGGCAACAAAAACCTATGATTTAGAGGTGTGGTTGCCTTCTGCTGGGAAGTATCGAGAGATTTCTAGTTGTTCTAATTGTGTTGATTTTCAAGCCAGAAGGGCGGATATTCGGTTTAAGGAAGCTGGTAAGAAAGGGACGCAGTTTGTGCATACTTTAAATGGTTCTGGTTTGGCTGTGGGAAGGACTATGGCGGCTATTTTGGAGAATTATCAGCAACCAGACGGGACGATTAAAGTACCGGAGGTATTGCAGGTTTATTTGGGTAAGGAGGTTTTGTAGTTTATGGGTTTTTGTAGAGGCGTTTTTGGGGGTGCGTCTCTACTATGGTGTTTTTATGTAACACATAGTGAATTTATAATAAATGTTACAAATTAAAACTTGATTAAGTCCTAAATACTTATAATGTAGTTACATAAATATTGTCTTATCTGCTTGATTTTTTACCATTGTCATCACACATCCAGAGTTAACGAAATGTCTATTATCAACCTGATTGGGATTCTAGTAGTTTATATTGGTTACTGGATATTTTTTGGTCGTGATCCTAAAGTTATTGGAATATGTATTTGGAGAGCTTTAGGTCTTTCTATACCCACATTTATGGGAGCAATTGTAGGAATTGTTGAAATATATCACTTTCTATTTTTATATTTAAAATTTTTAGTAAATCAGGTTTCTGAATCTTACGTTGCCCTATTCCCTGTTGTATTATTTTTAATATTATCTTTGATAGTGTATCTAATTTTGGTAGGATTATATTTACTATTCCTGAAAATATTTTGGAGCAATCCTCCTCATGTACATCCTCAAATCCTGGACATCCTGATATGGCTTGCGCCTAGTGTGTTAATTTTAACAAATAAACCAGGGATTTCCTTCATGCAGAAAGTATGATAGAAAAAAAGAATGTCTGAAAGCCCATAAAAAGGTTTTAGGGAAACAAAACAAGCAAAATGAAGGTAATAGGAGAATGGAAGG
>JANMGZ010000200.1:0-14649 GCA_031374905.1 Dolichospermum sp. OTE_70_metabat_362_sub | reverse complement strand
GAACTGGGTTTAGATATCAGTTACACCCGTCAACCCATTCAATTATTTGATGGTAAACCCTTCAACGCTGATGACCCCATTAGCTATCTTAACGACCTAGAAATCAAACGCGACTTCTCCATAGCCGAAGTCATTCTAGATGCCCCCAGAAGAACCGCAGCTTAAAAAGGGATAAATCTTGTGGGGTGGACATCCTGTCCGCCCAAAAATACAAAAGACGGGCAAGATGCCCATCCCACAAAACTAATAAAATCATCCTTTCTTCCTTTGCGTCTTTGCTTCTTAGCGTCTCTGCGCGAAACCTCCTACCAATTACCAAACAATGCAAAACCGTAACTTAAAATCTACCAACACAACCACAATCAGCCCTCAACCCTTCCTAGAAATTAAAGACGTTTGCAAAGTTTATCCCACCAAAAATGGACCATTTACCGTTCTTGATGGTGTTAACCTCAACGTTGAACAAGGTGAATTTCTTTGCGTTATTGGCCACTCTGGTTGCGGTAAATCAACTTTGTTAAACATGGTTTCTGGTTTTAACTTCCCCACAACTGGACAAGTTTTATTAGAAGGAGAACCAATTACAAAACCAGGTCCAGATCGCATGGTAGTATTTCAAAACTATGCGTTATTACCTTGGAGAACAGCTTTTGAAAATATTTATTTAGCTGTAAATGCCGTTTATCCCACTAAGCCAGAAGCAGAAAAACGGGCTATTGTCAGAGATCATTTAGCAATGGTGGGTTTAGGTGATGCAATGGAAAAGAAACCCATGCAAATGTCGGGGGGAATGAGACAACGGGTTTCTATTGCGCGGGCTTTGGCTATTCGTCCCAAAGTGTTGATTTTAGATGAACCTTTTGGGGCGTTAGATGCAATTACCAAAGAAGAATTGCAAGAAGAATTGTTGAAAATTTGGGGTGATAATCGTTGTACAGTTTTGATGATTACCCATGATATTGATGAGGCTTTATTTTTGGCTGATAAGTTGGTAATGATGACCAATGGACCTCATGCTAAAATTGGGGAAGTGATGGAAATTCCTTTTTCTCGTCCTAGAGATAGAGCGAGAATAATGGAAGATCCTCAATATTATCAATTGCGGAATTATGCCTTAGATTTCTTGTTTAACCGTTTCGCACATGATGATGTGGGATAGTGTGGTCTGCACGTGAATAAAATAGTAATTTTAATCACAGAGATTTACACAAAAAGGGGGTTCTCTAGTGACTGCTGACTGCTGAAAGTTGCTATAAGTGGGACTGGGAGCAGCTAAATTGAGATGTTGCATCGGCAAAGCAATTAAGTTTTGCCGCTAATTTTGCCAAATTTGCCCAGGAAATCTCAGATTTATTGGCTAAATGCCATAATCCGGTTTGACCATCTATTAATAAATCAAGACTAGTACCGCAGGGCGGAATTAAAAATTAAAAAAGCAGATTAAACAGGCTTTTTCGGTATTTTTACAGGAAAATATTCCCTATTTTTAGCTTTGTGAACATTGCAAGAGCCAGATCCCCGACTTCTCTAAGAAGTCGGGGATCTTATTGTTCATAACTAATTTAGGATTGCTATATATAATTAGGTTTGTCTACGTTCATCTGCGGTTTTAAATTAATTTGCAAATTAATTAATACTCATACCTAACCTGATATTCACTAGCTTCATTGATACCCCCTACCTGTTGGTAGATATCGCTTTGACTCAAATAAATATCTTTGTTTTTATCAGCAGAAGAATCTAACTTCTCAAAATGTAGTTGGATTTCTCTGCTAATAGGGTTAAAAACTGTATTCAGGTATTTTAAGCGCAAGTAAACTCGAAAATCGTCATGATCAGCAAACTCATATATCTTTCCCGGCTCTAAGTTTAGCTCAGTCATAATTACTTTTATCCAGTTGATAATTTGGCTTCTGGATATTTCCAACGCTAGGGGAAAACTCCCCATCTTCAGTATAAGTATTACTTCTCCTTGCGACCTCTACCAGATGAGATGGCTTGATCTTGCGTTAGTTAGAGTCTGATATCATTTTTGTATTTAATTAATACAAAGAATATGCAAGCAAGCTTTTTGAGTACGGTTGTTTTACCTGTTGCCTTGGCTATCATTATGCTAGGAATGGGGTTATCTCTTGTACCAGAAGATTTCCAGCGTGTAAAGAAGTATCCCAAAGCGGTTGCTGTTGGCTTAATTAGTCAATTAGTTTTTTTACCTGTGATTGGGTTTATTATTGCTAAAGTTGTACCCATGCAACCAGCGATCACTATGGGGTTAATGATAGTAGCACTGTGTCCAGGTGGAGTATCCTCCAATGTCATCACATTCCTCGCTAAAGGTGTTAATGGCATTTTTTATAAAACTACCCGATAGATGTTAGAATTTGTCGGTTAAATATGCTCAAATATTTACTTTGTAAGGATTTCCTGGTATTATTCGTGTCCGAACAACAACAAAAACCTGCTCGTTCTTTCGCTGGAATTGCTGGTATCGTTGCCGCAGCAACTTTAATTAGTAAAGTATTTGGTTTGGTTAGGCAGCAAATCATCGCTGCGGCTTTTGGTGTGGGTGCGGCGGCTACAGCTTATAGTTATGCCTATATTATCCCCGGTTTTCTGTTAATCTTACTCGGTGGTGTGAATGGACCTTTACATAGTGCCATTGTCAGTGTTTTAGCTAAACATAAAAAAGAAGAAGCTGCACCGATAGTAGAAACAATTACAACTCTTGTTGGTGGGTTGTTATTATTGGTGACATTTGCCCAGATTTTTTGCGCTGAATATATTGTTGATATAGTTGGTCATGGCTTAGAAGCAACTACAAGAGCGATCGCTATCCGTCAAATTCAAATCATGGCCCCTTTAGCCCTATTTGCTGGCTTAATTGGGATTGGGTTTGGAACTTTAAATGCAGCAAATCAATATTGGTTACTATCAATTAGTCCTTTATTATCTAGTGTTACTGTTATTATCGGCATTGCTATTTTAGCAGGGCAATATGGCAAAGAAATTATTAATCCCAAATATGCTTTAATCGGTGGCATGGTGTTAGCTTGGGGGACTTTAGCCGGGGGAATTTTGCAATGGTTAGTCCAGCTGATTGTGCAATGGCGGTTAGGATTAGGAACATTACGCCTCAGATTTAATTTTAAATCTCCCGGAGTGCAAGAAGTAATTAAAATTATGACTCCAGCGACAATATCATCAGGAATGATGCCGATTAATGTCGCTACTGATCTTTATTTTGCTAGTCCTATTGCGGGTGCAGCCGCAGGTTTTAACTATGCTAATCTTTTAGTCCAAACTCCATTGGGAATTATTTCTAATATTATTTTATTGCCCTTGTTACCGATGTTTGCCAAACTTTCCCATCCCGACAATTGGGAAGAACTAAAATTACGCATTCGTCAAGGACTTTTATTAACTGCCGTCACCATGCTACCTTTAGGGGCGTTAATGATGTCCTTATCTGTGCCAATTGTCCAGATAGTTTATCAACGAGGAGCATTTAAGCAAGAAGCAACTCAGTTAGTATCTTCTCTATTAGTTGCCTATGGAATTGGAATGTTTGTCTATCTAGGGCGTGATGTTTTAGTTAGAGTATTTTATGCTTTAGGAGATGGAAAAACACCTTTTAAAATTAGTATATTTAATATTGTTCTTAATGCTGTATTAGATTTATTCTTAGTTGAACCTTTTGGTGCGCCTGGTTTAGTTTTAGCTACAGTTGGAGTTAATTGTAGTTCTATGTTGATGTTGTTGTTTTTGCTCAATCGTAAACTTAATGGCTTACCTTGGCAAGAATGGTGTATCCCGATTTTGGGTTTAACAGTTGGTAGTATAATATGTGGTGTAGCCAGTTTCGCAACTTTAATGGCTTCTCAACAAATATTAGGTAAACAGGGTTTAATTATTTTACTAATAGAATTATCCCTATCTGCTTTAGTAGGAATTGGGATATTTGCGATAATTGCTTCGAGAATGAATATTCCCGAAGTGAATACTTTTGTGATGAAGATGCGACAAAAGTTTTTGAAGAGATAAATTAAAGCAAAATTCAGCATTGCTAAATTAACGTATAAAAGTCAAATATTTTATTTTTTGAACCTTTTACTCTTTACGCCTTTGCGTAAAAAAAATTCATAATTTTTTTGGCTGGGAAAATCTTCACCCATAATTTACAGTAACTACTTGTGTCAGTTACAAGTTATGCTTAAAATGTCATTTAGCATCTATCGGAAAACTAAATTCCAAGCTAAACTCATTACTTAGCGGTGCTTTCAAATTTTCACGTTGATATTCAATTTTACGAGAGGTTATGGACAAAAGTCCAACAGATGGCAGTAGTATCCTCCTCTAAGCTGGCGAGACAGTCTCCCAGCGCGGGGGAGACTTTAGGAGATTTCTATTATGCTTACACAGGAACTTCGCAATTCCTTAGATATTGCTGACTTAAATCAGCTTAAATTAGACCTCAACTGTTTACAACCAGTAGATGTGGGGGAGTATATCACCCAATTGCCTGAAAAACAAAGGGCGATCGCTTTTCGGTTACTCAATAAAGATCAAGCCATAGATGTCTTTGAATATTTACCCACAGAAATACAGGAAGAACTGATCAATTCCCTCCACGATGCCCAGGTAGTCCACCTCGTCGAAGAAATGAGTCCCGATGAACGGGCAGAATTATTTGATGAACTACCAGCGGGAGTAGTCAAACGCCTATTACAACAACTCAGTCCCGAACAAAGACAAGCCACAGCCACGATTCTCGGCTATCCGGAAGGGACTGCTGGGCGGGTAATGACGACGGAATATGTCCGGTTGCGACGAGGATTAACTGTTGGTGAAGCCCTCAGTAAAATCCGCTTACAGGATGAAGATAAAGAAACAATTTACTATGCCTATGTCACTGATGATAATCGCACTTTAGTGAGTGTGGTT
This sequence comes from Dolichospermum sp. OTE_70_metabat_362_sub, assembly GCA_031374905.1. Classification (GTDB taxonomy): domain Bacteria; phylum Cyanobacteriota; class Cyanobacteriia; order Cyanobacteriales; family Nostocaceae; genus Dolichospermum. The sequence goes on along the minus strand of JANMGZ010000200.1, from coordinate 9,708 downwards.
TCTTTGCGTCAGCTATTATTTACCTTTCCTGATGTCTTAATTAAAGATATTGCCAGCGCCCACGTTGTTAAGGTAAGAACAGAAACTTCCCAGGAAGAAGTCGCCCGGATTATGCAGCGTTACGATTTAATCGCTATGCCTGTGGTTGATAGAGAAGATAGATTAGTAGGTATTATTACGATTGATGATGTAGTAGATATTTTAGAAGAAGAAGCTACAGAAGATATCCAAAAATTGGCAGGGGTAAGTGGTGATGAAGAAGCTTTATCTCCCGCACACCTCACAATTCGGAAACGGTTGCCTTGGTTATTGGGGATTATGGGATTGTATATTGGTGCTGCCAGTGCGATCGCACCTTTTCAACAAGTTATTGCGGCTGTACCTGTCCTTGCCGTCATTATGCCCATCTTTTCTAACACAGGCGGCACTGTAGGTATCCAAGCCCTGACTGTCACAATTCGCGGGTTAGGTGTAGGAGAAGTCACACCCGCAGATACGGCAAAAATCCTCCGTAAAGAACTTTTAGCCGGTTTAGGAACTGCTGTAGCTTTAGGGATAACAATGATTGCTCTTTCTCTGATTTGGGCTAAACCCCAAGAAAGATGGGTAGCTTTAATTGCCGGGGGAGTTATGGCCACTAATACAATGGTAGCTGTGACTTTAGGAACTTTGCTACCAATGGGTTTAAAACATCTTAAACTAGATCCAGCTTTAATGAGTGGTCCATTGGTGACAACAATGCTAGACACAATTGGCTTTTTAACCTTCCTCAGCATGATTTCTATTGCTTTAAAGGTATTTCATTTACAAACTTGAAAGTTTGGGAATTGGGAATTGGTAATTGGTAATTATGCTTTTTTCGTTATTACTGATTAACCATTACCTAATTATCTAAAATCTAAAATCTAAAATCTAAAATCTTAATGCCTACTACTACCTGGAATCGTCATCACATTCTTTCCCTCGCAGACTTCACAGCCTTTGAATATAACGCCGTGTTACAAACTGCGGCTTCATTTCAAGAGGTACTATCACGACGCACAAAGAAAGTCCCCACTTTACAGGGACAGGTGGTAGCAAATCTATTTTTTGAACCTTCTACTCGCACTCGTAGTAGTTTTGAAATAGCTGCTAAAAGGTTAAGTGCAGATACCCTAAATTTTTCTGCTGCTACATCTTCCATAACGAAGGGAGAAACAATTCTTGACACAGCAAAGACTTATTTGGCAATGGGAACTGATATCATGGTAATCCGCCATAAGGATGCCGGAGTTCCCCAGGCGATCGCGGAAGAAATGGATCGTTTAGGTGTAAAAGTTAGCGTTCTTAATGCCGGGGATGGACAACATGAGCATCCATCTCAAGGATTACTAGATTTATTTACAATTTGTAGTTTAATTGATCCCGCACAGCCCAAAATTGACTTATTACAAGGTAAAAAAATTGCCATTGTTGGCGATATTCTCCATTCTCGTGTAGCTCGTTCTAATATTTGGAGTTTAATCGCTAGTGGTGCAGAAGTCCATTTAGCCGCACCTCCCACATTACTACCTAAATTCTTTGCTGAATATTTAGGATGTACAGACCCAAAAAACTTAAAATCTCAAAGTTTATTTACCCATTGGCAACTAGAACCAGCGCTAGAAAATGCTGATTTTGTCATGACATTGCGCTTACAAAAAGAACGCATGACCGCTAATTTATTACCTAGTTTAAGAGAATATCATCAACTATTTGGTATTACTCGCACTAAGTTAAAACTCTGTAAACCTAACGTTAAGGTATTGCACCCAGGCCCAGTAAATCGGGGTGTGGAAATTAGTTCTGATTTAATGGATGATCCCGAATTTAGTTTAATTCAATCTCAGGTAACTAGCGGTGTAGCAGTGCGGATGGCACTTTTGTATTTTATTGGTAGTGGAAGAGCTTAATATGGGGCAAATACAAATGGTGCTGTAATAAGTGTATTATTATGTACAAAATTTGGTTATAAAGTAATTAAATCCGATTGGGTGGATAAATTAATTTATAAATATTAACAATGAGCAAAAGTACAAGATTTAATTTTATTGAATTACAGTAGTACAAATAGTTAGATTTTATAGACTTTTTGCTCTCAGTTTTATCCATCTACTCCTGCTTTACATCTTTTTATAAACTCATGTACAACTTTTACTACCCAACAGTGTACTAGTCCAGCTATAATTTACTACTACTACTAATAATATTATTGGATACCTGTACCGGAGCTATACCCATGATGACTTTATCTAGTTTTGATGAAATAGTGAAATATTTAGAACAGCATGAAAACTCACAACGGATTAAAAAACTGATATTCTTTGCTTGTAAAGATGAGTGGGAAAATGATCAATCTACGCTAGATAGATTTCAATTACAGGAATTAATTCAAGAATTATTAAGTTTAAATCCAACTATAGAAAACTTAAATTCAAATTTATCTATTGCTGTCAGAAATCTTAGTAAACCAAAACAATACTCCATAATTGCCGGTATCATTATCAAGAAAATACAAGAATTATATCGAACTGCTGATGAAGAGACAGGAATAATATCAAATCCGCCTAATTCAGATGAAGAGACAGGAATAATATCAAATCCACTTAATCCAGATGAAGAGACAGGAATAATATCAAATTCATCTAATCAAAATATTCCTATATTTTATACTCCTCCTGAACAAAAACCTTTAACTCACCTAAATAAAACCCCAACTAAATCACGACAATCTAAATATAATCAATTTGATTTACGGCAAAATATTATGAGATACACTAACCCAATGAGGGTTAAAATAATTTTATTTTCTGCACTTAATAAAAATTTTACCTTTAATGAACAAGACTGGTTAAAACTGAAGTCAGAAGAACTTGATAATTTATTGCGGAAATTATTTGATTCTTGTCCCACTATCAAAGATATGGAATCTAAAATAAACAATGCTGTTATCTCTTTAGGTAATCGAGAGAAAAATACTCAAGTAGCTAGTGTAATCATCAGAGTTATGCGAGGTTTATATAGTGACATACCAGATAGTTCCAATTTACATAAACCTGTTAACAATTACTCATCGGAAAAACCTAAACCATCAGCTAATCATAACTATCAACCCACACCAATTACAATTGATGATTTTGATGATTTTTATGATAATGATGACAATGACGATAACACCTGTCAAATTACAGTACCACCTAATTGAGATATACTTAATCACAAATAACAAAGACTATTTCTGATTTGGGAAAAATTTGTAATAATTATTGAGAGAGAAAAATTATGGATGCTAAAGAACTTCTAGCGCGATATGCAAATGGAGAAACAAAATTTATTAATGTAAATTTAAGTGGGATAAATCTATTTGATGCAGATTTGATTGGTATAAATTTAAATCACGCCAATTTGTGTAATTCTATCCTCACTTTTAGCTATCTAAGTCAAGCTAATCTTAATCAGGCTAATCTAAGTTTTGCAAATCTCCGTGGTGCGAACCTAACTCAAGCAAAGTTGCAAAGTGCTAATTTACATGATGCTGATTTACATGGTGCAACTTTACAAAATGCTGATTTGCGTAATGCCAATTTAACTTTAGCGTATATGCTCGATGCTAATTTAATGGGCGCTGATTTGCGTGGTACTGATTTAACTAATGCAAACCTAACAGGTGCTTGTCTACGTGGTGCTAACCTACGAGAAGAAAAAAGGGCTTATTGTGCTATTCTCCGAAGTGCTAATCTCCATAAAGTTGACTTGCGGGGTGCTGATTTAACTGGTGCAAACTTAGCTAGGGTGGATCTGAGTGGTGCTAACTTAAGTGAGGCTATGCTGCGTGGTGTAGATCTAAGTGGCGCTAATCTGAGTGGGGCGATTTTGAAAGGCGCTGCTTTAACAGAAACTAATCTAGAAGGTGCTAATTTGAACGGTGCTAACCTCATGAATGCTAGGTTAGAAAGATCAAATTTGAGTGAAGTTGAACTGATAGGTGCTAATTTATATGGTGCAATTATGCCAGAGGCTATACTAATTAAAGCCAAAATGAATCGGGCAAACCTCAGTTTTGCTCGACTGAGTAAAGTTAATTTAACTCGAGCTAACCTGCGCGAGGCCAATCTAACTGAAGCAAGTTTAGTGGATGCTTGTCTGGCAATGACAAACTGTACTAATGCTAATTTGAGTAAAGTAAATATGATCAGAGCAGAAATTAGTACCACCAATATGACAGGTGCAAATTTGAATGAAGCAGTCATGCCTGATGGTACAATTAACAACTAAAATCTAGATATCTATGATTGATCTCGTCGTTTTAATACTCTCATTCTATTGGAATTAAACTAAAAGTTTTTGCAAAAGCTAGGAACAAATATGTCTATTTTAAGAGTCGGTCAGTTTACCTCTTTACCTATACTTTCCCTGCTAGTAAGTGGATGTTGGGCGTTCCTGTGTGAATATAGTCCAGTTCAAGCTCAAATACCTAACAATAGTCAATATAACCAAAATTTTGAGCGATATTTTGTTTATGTTGATAGCAGTGATTACCAAACTTTGCAGCGAATTCGGCAGATTGAACAGAATGCCTATATCCGCAATTACAATGGACGTAAAGTTATTCAATCTGGCGTTTTCAATGGACAATCTAATGCTCAAAAACGGGTAGGAGAATTGAAATCAAATGGTATTAATGGTGCGAAAATTGTTAATTATGAAAATATAGAATTAACACCTAATTATTCTGATCAACCAATAATGCCTTTTGATAATTCTGGATACAATAGGCAAAACTATACAAATAACTATCAACAAGAAAAAATAAATTCCTATTATGTAGTTATTCCTAGTAATGGCAAAAATTTACGTTCATTAGGTACAGACATTCGCCAAAAAGTTAGTCTAAATATTAATGTATTTAGAAGAAATCAACCACGAGGAGCGCATATAGCTGTGGGACCATTTAGCGATCGCAATGAAGCGGAACAATGGAATAACTATTTGCAGAATTCAGGTTACGGTAATGCTAGGGTTTATTACGGAAAATAATTGACAACTAACAACTAATGACTAGAGAACAATTTGTTGTTACCGCAGCCCAAATGCGAGATATTGAAACCAGGATATTTACTGCGGGAATGCCTGTAGCAGCTTTAATGGAAAAGGTTGCAGGATTAATTTTCCACCGTTTACAGGTTATGATTTCTCCAGGACAATCTGTAGGAATTTTAGTTGGGCCTGGTCATAATGGAGGAGATGCTTTAGTAGTAGCTCGTGAATTGCATTTTCGCAGTTATCAAGTTTGGATCTATCAACCTTTTTCTAAGTTAAAAGAATTAACTTCCCAACATTTTCAATATATTCAAAGTTTAGGAATTTCCTGTTATCAGGACATTAACGAATTACCAAGTTATGATTTTTTAATTGATGGTTTATTTGGCTTTGGATTAGAAAGAGAAATTACTGATTCTGTCGCTACTGCAATTAATTATTTTAATAGCCAAAATCAACCCATTATTAGTATTGATATACCTTCAGGTTTACATACAGATACAGGGGAAGTTTTAGGAACAGCCATTCAGGCAAATTATACATTTTGCTTAGGTTTATGGAAACAAGGTTTATTACAAGAACAAGCATTACCTTATATTGGTAAAGCTGAATTAATTGATTTTGATATTCCCCTAGCAGATATTTATGCTGTTATCGGTAATATTCCCAAAATCAACCGCATTACTAAAACCACAGCATTATCTACCTTACCTTTACCTCGTCCACTAATTACCCACAAATACAAGCAAGGACATTTACTATTAATTTGTGGTTCTCAACGTTATGCTGGTGGAGCAATTTTAACAGGTTTAGGTGCGCGAGCTTCTGGTGTAGGAATGTTATCCATTGCTGTCCCCGAATCTCTGAAAATGTTGTTAGTATACCATTTACCAGAAGCCTTAATTATCGGTTGTCCTGAAACAAAAACAGGAGGAATTGCTAACTTACAATTACCAGAAAATATAGATTTAAATTCATTTACTACAATTGCTTGCGGACCTGGTTTAACTAAAGATAATATTTCCCTTATTCCCGAAATAATTAAATGTGAATGTCCTCTAGTCCTAGATGCTGATGCTTTAAATATTTTGGCACAATTAGGAACTATCCCCACATTAAAACCGCGAAAATCAGCCACTATTCTCACACCCCATACAGGAGAATTTCAGCGATTATTTCCTAATATTAATTACAAAAATAGAATCAAAGCTGTACAAAGAGCAGCCCAAGAAAGTGAGGCTGTAGTCCTATTAAAAGGGGCAAGAACAACTATATCTAATCCTCAAGGTAATGTTTGGATAAATCCCGAAAGTACCCCAGCCTTAGCCCGTGGAGGTAGTGGTGATGTCTTAACTGGTTTATTAGGTGGACTATTAGCGCAAATTATAAATAAAGAAATTGTTATAGAAGATATAGTCGCAACTGCGGCTTGGTGGCATTCCCAAGCAGGAATTTTAGCAGCACAAGCAAGAACAGACTTAGGAGTTGATGCTTTTACACTAACTCAATATTTACTTCCAGTCTTGAAGAAATAATAAATAATTGGGTAATAACTCAAGTTGCTAGTTATCTAGTTGAGGCTGGTAATAGGTAATTGGTAATAGGTCATAAAATTCCAATTCTCATCATGTACATCCTTAAATCCTGGACATCCTGATTCTGACAATTTCTCTAACTAGCAACTTACGTTAATAGGTAATGGGTAATGGGTAAAAAATTCTTCCCAATCACCCATTACCAATCACCAATTAATTACTTAATTGTTACCTTACCACCAGCTTCTTCAATCCGCTTCTTGATATCTTCAGCAGCATCCTTAGTTACAGCTTCTTTAACAGCTTTAGGAGCAGCTTCTACCAAGTCTTTAGCTTCTTTCAGACCTAGACCTGTGATTTCACGGACGATCTTCAGCACAGCAATCTTCTTATCGGCAGGTACAGAGTCCAAAATTGCATCAAATTCGGTCTTCTCTTCTACCACTTCAGCAGCAGCAGCACCAGGAGCAGCCATCATCATCATACCGCCACCAGTAGCAGCAGCACTAACACCAAAGGCTTCTTCGATTTGCTTTACTAATTCAGAAGCTTCTAATAAAGTCAAAGATTTCAATTGTTCTAAAATTTGTTCGGTTGCAGCAGACATGGATATAACTCCTAAAGAATTTTTGATTTGTTAGTTTTTTAGTTGTCATTTATCAGTAGTTAATTTTCACTGACTACAACTAATTTAGGAAGCACTTTATTCAGCACTATCGCTATTTTCTTTTTCAGCAACAGCTTGTAAAGCGCGAGCCAAGGAACTGGGAACTTCGTTGATACCAACAGCCAGCTTGGTAGCCACAGCGTTGATAGCACCTGCAATTTGAGCCATGAGTTGTTCCTTAGATGGCAAGTCTCCTAGAGCCTTGACATCAGCTTCACTCAGGACACGACCTTCCATGACACCACCACGAATTTCTGTTTTCTTGGTGGCTTTTTGGAATGCTTGGTAAGCTTTGATCGCAGATAAATCTTCTTTAACCAGCAGAAATGCAGAAGAACCGTTAAGTAGTTCTGACATTGGCTGCCATTGTTCCTGATCCTTAATGGCAATGCCCATAAAGGTGTTTTTTGTCACCTTGCATATAGCACCACTAGGACGGAGTTGCCGACGCAAATCCGTGATTTCGGCAACTGTTAGTCCCTGATAATCAATCACCAGTGCTAAAGTTGACTTACTCAAGCTTTCCTTGAGATCAGCTACTATCTCTTTCTTGTTTTCTAATGTTCTTCCCATGCTTATCTCACCTCCAATGTCAGTTTTCAGTTGTCAGTTGTCAGTTTTTACTCTATTTCCTGTCACCTGTCATCTTTTTGCTGACTTACCGAAAAAACTTAACCCCAGCTAACTTAGCCAGGGTTTCAAAGTGGTATTTTTAATCCTATGGTTATCACAGTTTTGCTGTTTAAACTCCAGACAATTAAAATTACAACCTCGGCAGGGTATCAAGCTATTAGCACCTGCTGTCTCCGGCTTTATTAAATTTTGGATTTTGGATTTCGGATTTTGGATTTGAAATTAAAGCTTGATAATGAAACAAAAAATTCAATTGTCTATCTAGCAACTATTAATCTAAAATCTAAAATCTAAAATCTAAAATTATGCAGCGTCAGTTAGTTTTAACTCTCTTAGTGCGCTGATGTCAACAGCAATTGATGGTCCCATTGTTGATGATACATACAATGTGCGCCAATAACGCCCCTTAGCACCTGAAGGACGGTTACGGTCAACTGACTCTTGTAATGCCTTGAGATTGATTAATAAATCTTCAGGTGAAAAACCAGCTTTACCAAACATAACATGGACAATCCCAGTTCGATCAGCCCGATATTCTAATTTACCAGCTTTGAATTCAGCGATCGCACTAGCAACATCAAATGTTACTGTTCCACCTTTAGGTGAAGGCATCAAACCCCGCGGACCTAACAACTTACCCAGCTTTGCTACCTGTGGCATCACATCTGGTGTCGCAATCAGCTTATCAAAGTCCATGAAGCCTTTTTGAATATCTTCAATTAGTTCCTCAGAACCAGCAATATCAGCACCAGCGTTAGTTGCTTCTGTGACTTTTTCACCTCTAGCGATAACCGCTACCCGAATTATTTGTCCAGTTCCTTTAGGTAGTGCTACCGTTGTCCGCAACTGTTGGTCTGTATATTTAGGGTCAATTCCCAGACGGATATGAGCTTCAGCAGCTTCAGCAAATTTAGCGGTTGCTGTTTCTTTTAACAGAGCTAAGGCTTCTAAGGGCGTATAATCCCTATCTTCTACTTTTTCTAGCAGCGCCTGTAAGCGGCGTGATACTTTTTTGGCCATTTTTGTCTCCTGGGGTGATCTCGAAGCCGTGCTTCTCCCCCGATATGATTTTAGATTTTGGATTGAGCCTATATTTTTAACTCAAGCTTCAAAAAGCAAAACTGATTAATTTCTTAGTCTGTGACAGTTACGCCCATGTTTTTAGCAGTTCCTTCCACGATATTCATGGCTGCATCAATATCATTGGCGTTGAGGTCAGGAAGCTTGGTTTGAGCAATTTCGCGTAATTGCGTTCTGCTAATGCTACCAACTTTCTTTTTGTTGGGTTCATTTGAGCCTCTTTCAATCTTCGCCGCCTTGCGAATTAACACTGATGCTGGTGGGGTTTTGAGGACAAATGTAAAACTTCTATCTTCATAAACAGAAATTTCTACAGGTATTACCATTCCAGCTTGGTCTGCTGTTTTGGCATTGTACTCTTTGCAGAACATCATGATGCTAACACCATGTTGACCCAATGCAGGACCAACTGGCGGTGCTGGGTTGGCTTTCCCAGCGTTCAGGGCCAATTTAATGACCGCTACTACTTTCTTCGCCATTTGTATTTAGCTCTGTTTTTTAACCTGATTAAATTCCAATTCTACTGGTGTATCTCGTCCAAAGATAGAGAGTAGAGCTTTCAGTTTACTCCGTTCTGGGGAAACTTCAATCACCTCGCCTTCAAAATCCTTAAATGGACCAGAAAGCACAACTATCTTATCACCTGTAGCCATATCAATTTTGACTACTGGCTCTTGTTCCAATGCTTGCTTGAATATGCGTTCAACTTCCGAAGGATTCAGGGGAACTGGCTTA
>JANMGZ010000197.1:0-6291 GCA_031374905.1 Dolichospermum sp. OTE_70_metabat_362_sub | reverse complement strand
CCAGTCGCTACCATTGTTTACAACAATCTAACTGCGGTATTAGTATTTTGAATTTTGCCGGTGGTTTGGGTGAATCGGTGCAGTTAGAATCCATGAATCAAACTCAACATCTGGGTGAAACTTTCCCTTCTCTGCGTCCTGGTCATCAAGGTGTAAGATTATTACTGGTGCGTCACGGGGAAACAGAATGGAATCGTCAAGGCAAATTTCAAGGACAAATTGATATTCCTCTCAACGATAATGGGAGAAATCAAGCCGGTAAAGCCGCAGAATTTCTCAAAGACGTAAATATTGATTTTGCTGCGAGCAGCACCATGTCCCGACCCAAGGAAACAGCAGAAATTATTTTAAAATATCATGCTAGTTTAAACTTAGAACTATTTGCTGGTTTAAGAGAAATTAGTCATGGACTTTGGGAAGGCAAATTTGAATCAGAAATTGAGCAAGAATTTCCTGGAGAATTAGAAAATTGGCGCACAATACCCGCTCAAGTGCAAATGCCAGAAGGAGAAAATTTAGAACAAGTCAGAAAACGCAGTGTTAGCGATTGGAATGCCATAGTTGAAAATGCTCAAAAACAGCAATTACAAATAGGATTAGTAGTAGCTCATGATGCCACTAATAAAACCTTGTTATGCCATATTCTTGGTTTATCTAACGAGAATTTCTGGAATTTCCGTCAAGGTAATGGGGCTGTCAGTGTGATTGATTATCCTAGTGGTAGTCAAGGTTATCCAGTCTTGCAAGCAATAAATATTACTGGACATTTAAGTAATAGTGTTTTAGATAAAACTGCTGCTGGAGCATTGTAATTACTCAAGTTGCTAGTCATCTAGTTGAGGTTAGTAACAGGTGATTGGTGATTGGTGATTGGTGATGAAATCTCCGGTTTCGTCCTGTTCATCCTTTAATCCTGGATATCCTGATATGGCTTACGCCACGCTTCGCTATCAGACAAGTTCCCTAACTAGCAACTTACGTTAATTTAGAAACCTTTTTAGGGTAATTCATCAATTACCCTAACTCACACTTTTGATCATGCTTAATCTAAAAGCAAGCGTAGTTAAACGGAAATTGTGACAATCTAACTCAAAAAATACCTGATATCTTCAGATAGATGGTACAAAATATGGTACAAAAGATAGACTTATAAAATTAAACACGCTGATATTCTAAAATAATGAAAGCATCTGCTAAGTTCGACTTTGAGGACGAAAAATTTAACGCCCCACCGTCTCAAGTCCTCCCCTGGGGTTTGATGATTAATCCTCGCTATGGTACAGATGGATTACAAAGCTATGGTTTAGCAATTAGCCGCGATAATGCTCAAGCTGTGGGGTTTAAGCCAGATAACAATTGGCAACAGGTAGACCATGAATTTAGTTCGGGAACAGAAACCGTATTTATTAGCACCACTCCTAAATTAGTAATTGTGCGTCGTGGTCCGTTATCCGTCAAAGATCGGGAAACAGGGATTAAATTAGGAACATTTAAAGATAATTATGATGCTTTTTTAGCAGATAAAATCAAATTTAAGACCTTTACTCGGCATCTAATTTTTTTAGTAGGTGAAGATAAAAAGTTTTTGCATCAATCACCTCTGCAATTAACTCTAAGTGGTTCAGCCGGCGCTAGTTTTGGGAAAAATTATGCTGAATATCAACAAGGCCGAATTAGTGGTGGTTTTGCTGGGGAATTAGAGAAAGCTTATGCTGATTTTCAAAAGAAACCAGTAACTCCCAAAGGGCCTTTATTTCATGCTCATGGAATTTTTTGCCCGATAATTGAACCTGAAGAAAGAGGCATAGAACCGAATATTGCTTTAGTAGCTTCAACTGTGGATTATAAACATCCCACAATCTCCACTTTAATAGATTATATGATTGCCTCAGATTCTCCTGAGTCAGAAATAATTTGTCAGACTTTTGAAGAATACAAAGAATTTGGTAAAGAAGTGATCAAACCAGAAGTTTCTAAGGTAGAAGCTTCTGGTGTTACCAATTCTTATGTGTATGCAGATGATGATGAATTTGGTTATCCACCATATTAGGGAGAAATGGACAATTGATAATGGACAATTGACAATTATCAATTATCAATTGCCTACCTATTCTTTTAGTAATAAATAGAATAGAAACCCATTACCACCGGCAATACCAGCGCGATCGCCTGCTAGTTTACCAGATCCCATGAAATAATCAACTCTTCCTGGGCCTTTAATCGCACTGCCCGTATCCTGATCTAAAACAAAACGGTTAACTAGACGAGATTCCAGTTGGCCACGACCATTGGGATACGGGAATGAATTGATAATTAAGGCCAATGCACCCGGAGGCATGAGAGATTTATCTGTAGCAATGGAACGTTCTGCGGTGACAGGGACAAGAAGACTACCCGCAGCCGGTGTACCGTTAGTTTCTGCAAAGAAAATAAATCTTTCCCAACGGGGCAAATAATTATTCAATTCTCTAGGATTTTGGCGGAAATAACTGAGTAATTTTGGCATAGTTAAACCGCTAAGTGGCAGTTTGCCATCTTTTGCTAGTTCTTTACCGATACTAGTCCAAGCATAATCAGTTCCTCCAGCATAACCAACAGATGTTTTTTGCCCATTAGTTAATTTAATTTGGGCAGAACCCTGGATATGAACCATGTATGGGTCAAGACGATTACTAAACCAAAGAAGTTCTAACCCATTTAACCTGCTTTTGTTTCCTAATAAACCATTTTTACCTTCCAAATCAATCCGTTTGGGATGGGGTTTTGGCCATTTTTGAAAATCTGGTGGCAGACGATAAAGAGGATATTTGTATACAGCAGTTTTGACTCGGCTGGCAGTATATACAGGCTCATAATAAGCTGTGAACTTAACAGTTCCCTGACCATCGTTACCTACAGACTGATAAAAGGCAAATTCCCGCCGCACAGCAGCTTGTAGTTCTGCTGCTGTGCGAGAACTTACCACCACTTGCCGAAAGCGTACTAAACTCCGACGCACCCGATTTAGGGAAATTTCCTTAACTGGGTAATTTTGATAGGCTTCAACGGCTTTATCCGTTGACAAATAGCGCAAACTGTTATCTATTGAAGTTAACAGTTCTTGTTTATCCCCCTGTTTACCCCAAAGTTGTTCATCCCAACCCAAACAATTTTGAGGGGTACAAACAGTATCTAAATTAATAAGTTGGAGTGGTGGTAATGCCTGTGGTGATGGTTGAGGAGTAACTGGTACTTGTATTGGCTGTGAAGTGGGAACTTGAGCCAAAACTGACGAAAATGGATTTATAAAAGCAGTTCCCAAGCTGAAGGCCAACAAAGTTAGGTTTTTTATCATCGTTTATCTTTCAATACTGGAATTAAAAATTGGTTCTACCCGAATCCCTGCAATCTTAGACGGGCGTACCACCATATATTCTCCCTGAATATTCTTAATCGGTACGCTAATAAAATCATGAGAAGCAGACTTTGGCACAAGCTCGCCACTGTACCACTTTTGGAATTCTTGAATAGTAGGAAAGCGTACTTCTTCCCGATGTCCATTGTCTAAAAGCAAGAAAACAGCATATTCGTTTGGAGTTCTAGGCATAAATTTTTATCACTAAAGATACATCTACTCCATTGTTAACCACGTTACACCATTATGAAAAGAGGAAATAGCAGGATTCAGGAGGAAGCAGTAGGTCTATCAGCTATATGTCTTTTTGGCATTGCTGAATTAAGGGATGATTTTTGTGGGGTAGGCATCTTGCCTGCCCAATAAATACAAGGGATGGGCAAGATGCCCATCCCACAAAACTATTAAAATCATCCCTAATTTATGCAACGCCGTCTTTTTTTTGTAACTGTCATCCCTCGTTCAAATTATTTTGAACTTAGCTAACTGCATTTCGATCATCCCCGTTAGTATTTGCTTGAGTTCTGTACTATTTTGAAATTGTAAAAATTGCTGAGTGGGTAAATCGAAAGGAAATTGTCCTTCTAAGTCCAGGCGTTGCATTTGCACCAGTAAAATTTGTTCAGACCGTTTGCTGTGGATAGCATAACCCATTTCTACACAAACATGAGGACTAGGAATTAGTTGTTTTGTTTCCTGACTATCAATGCTAGTTATGGGTGTTGTATCGGCAATAAATAATAAACTCTTACGGATTTTTCTCATGCTGGTGCGACTCAGCCGTAAAGGAGCATTTTTAGGACGAGACGATTCTACTAATGTCAGGGGAAAACGCGATTTTTCATTGATAGTTTTTAAACTCGCCAGTAATTCCTCTCTCAGCAGATCATTGGCTGTCGCATATTCAGCTTGATAACAGAAATATATTGTCGGGTCTAACTGGGCTAATACGGACTGTTTAGTAAAATAAATTTCATGACTAATCAAGTCAATATTAGCTACAGCATATCCACCGCTGCCTTCAATATAAAATTCAATAGTTTCTCCTTCTAAATATCGCCCAAACCAAGTTGATGTTTTTACTGCGTCGCTATCCTCTAAAAAGTCTGCTCGCAATCCCGATTTTAATAAGCTTTTTTTACTCAGTCGAATATCTGGAGAACGTTTTTCCAATTCTGAAATCGGCTCATAATCTGGTAGATACCACGCTTTGAGCGCAATAATTGACATAAGGCGCTATTTTTACTGTCCGACTATTCAATTTTAGTACAAAATTACAAACAACAACACCCATACATCTACTAATCTGTTGACTCCCTCTTATTGTTTATTCTAGCCAGGGATGTACTACCTTTCACCATCTTGATAAACAAGCGATGGAAACCAGTTACAGCGCCCCCTGATTTTCATTGATTTGAGGGAATATCAGCTTTCGCGTTGGGTGTTCTTGTTTGTTGACGAGACAGATGTAAATTAAACAGCATTTTTATCTCTTAACTTAACTGCATTTTCCTTTTCTTCTTTCTCTCTAGCTGTTGTATCTGCCAGGGAAGCTCTATGGGCTTCAACTATTAGAATAACAGTTTTAAATTGGATTGTTTTTTTTTGCAATTAAACTTTATAAATTCAAAACCATAACTTTGATAAAATCCTATTTTTAAAAGATTACAAACAAGTTTATGAAAATGATTTTATTTATGATCAACTGAGTAATGACTCACTGTTTTTTAAGTTTGGAAACAAATGCAGAAAACTATAAGTTCAATCATGTCTCTATCCCTCAACCGTACTAGACTTTAGGGGGATTTCAATCAAAAATTCTGTTCCTTGATCTGGTTCTGAGATACATTCCATCAATCCGCCATGCTTTTCAACTACTATCTGATAGCTAATTGCTAGTCCTAATCCTGTACCTTTCCCAACTGGTTTGGTTGTAAAAAATGGGTCAAAAATCCGCTGTTTTACTTCTTGACTCATTCCTGATCCATTATCAGCAATACTAATTAATACATGAGCATTGTTGGCAGATACTCTACTAGAAATACGGAGAATGGGTGAGAATTTAATTTTTGCCTCTAACTCATTAGTGAGGACATCAATAGCATTACTGATTACATTCATAAATACCTGATTCATTTGTCCGGCATAGCATTCTATTTTTGGTAAATCGCCATAGTCTTTAATGATTTCAATTCCCGGAAAACTACCATTTGGTTTCAGACGATGTTGAAGAATTAATAAAGTGTTATCAATGCCTTCATGTAAATCAACACTTTTATTTTCTGCTTCGTCTAGGCGGGAAAAATTGCGTAATGATAAAACTATTGAGCGAATGCGATTTGTGCCAACTTGCATGGATGACATGATTTTTGGTAAGTCTTCTATCAGAAAATCAAAGTCTATGGATTCTAAAGCAGCTTTGATTTTACCTTCTGGTTGAGGGTATTGGGACTGATAAAGTTGGAGAATTTCTAGAAGTTTTTCGGTGTAGTCATTGGCATGACTTAAGTTACCGTAGATAAAGTTAACCGGATTATTAATTTCGTGGGCTATACCTGCTACTAATTGTCCTAAACCCGACATTTTTTCGCTATGAATTAATTTTGTCTGGGTTTCTTGGAGTTGATGAAGAGTTTGTTGTAATTGTCCGGCTTTGGCAGTGGACTGTGCTTCTGCTACGCAGCTTTGTTGATAGAGTTGTGCTTGTTGAATAGCAACGGCGGCTTGGTCTGCTAACTGTTGCAATAGTTCAATTTCTGTTTTTTGCCAAGTTCTTGGTGCTGTACACTGTTGGGAAATCAGTAAGCCCCACAGTTGGGTATCAATCTTGATAGGAACGATGAGATTAGCTTGGATTTGTAAACTTTGCAAAAATTCTCGATGACAAGGAGTTAATG
>JANMGZ010000156.1:0-3895 GCA_031374905.1 Dolichospermum sp. OTE_70_metabat_362_sub | reverse complement strand
TACACAATGGCAAGTAATTCTGGGAAAACACGACCACAGATTGCTCTAATACTTGGATTGCGCTTGTCACAGCCTGACTCCTTATAAAAAAACCCCCGCTTGTTGTCTTAGACACTGCGGGGGTTAACAATTGACCTGATGGTTTTTCGTTTTATTTTGGTACAACATTTTTTTACTTGTACCTCCCGCGTTTGATCTCTATTTGTGGTTTTTTATTGGGCAAATTTATGCTCGGATATTTAAAATCATAATTGCCTTTTGTTATTTGCCCTTGATGTTGGCTATTTTCGCCCATAAATAGGTACTCCACATCTGCCGCAGCAAATTCCCAACTGCCGAGGCATTTGGTCGCTTGTGAAGAGATAGAGATGGGATAAATGGATTTCACAGAAAATTTCACCTATTGAACATTCCTTTAAACATACTACACTTGTATTACTATCCTGTCTATACCCATAAGGAGAAAAAATCATGCAGACCATTACACGCACTCCAACAACTGATATGGAAGTTACCAGTATTCGTCTAGAACGGGAACTGAAAGAGAAACTCAAAGATATCGCTGGCAATCAAGGATATCAATCTCTAATTCGGGATATTCTCTGGAATTATATCCAGCAAAAATCAGGTGAGTGGAAACCGCGGTTTTCTAAATCTGATATTCGCGCTAGTATTGCTGCTGTAGCGCAACAAGATGAACGTTGTGTCCTCACAGGTAAATTAATTGAATCGCAACAGCCAATGTTATTAGGATTGACGAGGAATGGTGATATGGTTCCTCTCGGTCTTGATAGTTTGGCTGGCTAGTTAGCAGTTTTACTGATTTTTACCCGGATGCTACCTTAGTAACTGGGTAAAATAACAATTTTTGGCTTTATTTGCAGACGATTTCCAGAATTAAGTTAGGTTTCCCGTGTTAATTCGGATGCAAAGCCTGAGATTTCTAGGTTAATTATAGAGGAATTACGGTTTATCTCTACTCGGAGATAGGATATCCTCAATGCCATATTCACTTCACCATAACTATTAATCGGTTTGTGATTTTTGAGTAATAACAAAATTATTATCTAAAAGTGGACAACTAATGAAAAACCCTTTATTATCATCACAAAAATATATAAATAATGGAGAAAAATTACATATATCTTCAGGAAAGATAATGCAGTACCAAGAAGAAATTTTCGATTTCTTGCTACAAAAAATTAATACAATTATTGCTAATAGTCCAGTTACATCCTCAATACTGCCAAACATTGCCCATGCTATAGGAGAAGCATTTAACATAGATTGTTGCTTAGTTACGGTAGAAAGTAATATCTCTGGTGATACAACCACTGTTCATTGGTGTAGTCAACAATTTATGGGTAGATCACAAGATCAAGAGATGTTGGCTGATCAAAAATTACTGTTTGAGTTGCCAGTGGTGCAATGTGCAGATGAAAAATTGACTATTGAGGATATTGCTATTATTCAAAAAACCTTAGCTAGTGGTTGGCAGGATATACCATTACCAATGAAATCTATTTTGGCAATTTCTACCCGATTTGCTGGTCAAAGTAATGGCGTAATTAGTTTGATTAATTTCCAACCTTATCAATGGCAGGAATCAGAAATTAGACGGTTACAATCAATAAATTCATGTTGTGCGATCGCTTTTGCTCAAATAGCCCAATCACAGATTTTAGCCACTCAACAACAACATCTAGCAAAAGCTAATCAACATCAAAATTTAATTCAACAATTAACTATCCTTAATCGGAGTAAATTGGGGTTGAATCAAATGCTCCAGTTAGTGATTAAATCAACGGCTGAAGCTTTAGAAGCAGACCGGGGGTTACTGATTTTATTCAAATACGCAGATCCATTATTTAGAAAGCTGCCTAAACAGCAAATACCTAAGGTTAAAGCAACTTTAGTCGGAGCATGGACTAAGGAAAAGTATACTAGCACTATTGGAGAACTAGATAACTTAGAGCAGTATTTTTGGGTGTCTGATTGTAGTTTATGTCAACTTCTATTTACAGATCCAGGAAAACCAATCATGACTAATCATTGTGAAGATACAAATACTAGTAATCCTGCTGCTTTGTTTGCGATTGAAGATTTTCCTCATACAATGCTAATGCCATTGGAAAGTCAAGGTAAGGTTTTAGGACTTGTAGTTTTACAACAAGCAACTACCCGCAACTGGGAAACAACTGACTTAAATTTGATAGAAATGCTTTGCGCTCAATTAAGTGATGCTGTTATTCAATCCCAAACATTACGACAAGTGCAAAATTTAGTAGATGAACGGACTGAACAACTCAAGCGCAGTTTAGAAGTACAAGCAAAATTGTATGAAAGAACCAGGCAATATGTAGAACAACTGCAACAACTCAATGAACTCAAAGATGAATTTGTCAGCAATATTAGCGATCGCTTGCGCTATCCCCTGACAAATATGCTTATGTCTATCCGTAATTTACGTTTACCAGGAATATCTGTAGAACGTCAAGACCAATATTTAAATATTTTAGAGTCAGAATGTACGAAAGAAATTAACTTAATTAATGACTTATTAACCCTCCAAAAACTAGAATCTCATCAAGAATTACCACAATTTGAAAGTCTAGATGTAAATGCTAAAATTCAAGACCTTATTACCTCCTTTAATCAACAGCTTACAGATCAACAATTAAGTATTTCCGTAGAATTACCCAATAAACCCCTAAAATTGCAAACAGAAGTAGAGAGTTTTGATCGAATCATCCAAGAACTATTAACTAATGTATGTAAATACTCTGAACATGATACAACCGTTCGTATACAAATCAGTCACCAAATTTTAGAGGAACTTGATCAAGTTATTATTAAAATGACCAATACCGGACGGGGAATATCTGAAGAAGAAGCAGCTTATATCTTTGATAAATTCCGTCGTGGTAAAGGCCGCTGGATTCCTGGTACTGGCTTAGGACTTGCTTTGGTTAAATCTTTAGTGCAGCATCTTAATGGGACTATTACTGTTGAAAGTCATCCTATTACTAATTCTCAACTCAGCGAAATTAGCTTTATACTCACTCTTCCCCTATCGTCCCCACCAATTAAATCATATTTAAAAAAAGCGACTACAGAAAATTTGAAAGAAGCTTAAAAAGATATTTATATTGGAATTGGATACACCATAAAAAAAAATGGCAGCATACTCAGTCGATTTGTGGACAAAGATAGTAGCAGCATAGAATGAACAATTATGTCACTAACTGAAGAAATTCTCTCCCAACTACCTGGTGATGTTTTAGGCGGTTTGCGTCATACTGACAGTATATTGACATCCCTACGAAATAGCACTGCACCCACACCCAACGTAGTTAAAGAAAATCCCGAAAATTTAGATTCTGTGACATTTGATATCATTATTTGCGGTGGAACGTTAGGAATTTTAATTGGTTGCGCTTTAGCCGTACGTGGTGTGCGTGTAGCTTTGCTAGAGAGGGGAATCTTGCGCGGAAGACAACAGGAATGGAATATTTCCCGCAAAGAGTTAGAAGTATTTCGGGAATTAGAATTGCTGACAGCAACGGAATTAACACAAACTATTGTGACTGAGTATAACCCTGCAAGAGTTAGCTTTCAAGGAGGTACAGAAGTTTGGGTAGAAGATGTTTTGAATATTGGTGTTAATCCTATTTATCTCCTCGAAACCTTAAAAACCCGCTTTCTTAATGTGGGAGGAAAGTTATTTGAAAGTACACCATTTAGTGATGCAGTAGTTCACACATATGTCGTGATAGTAAACAACCAATTTACCTCAAAATTGTTATTTGATTCAATGGGAAATCTTTCCCCAATTAGTCAACAAGCGCGTCAAGGAAAAAAACCAAACAAATTGCATATGGTTTTTTTCCTTGAC
>JANMGZ010000145.1:0-9227 GCA_031374905.1 Dolichospermum sp. OTE_70_metabat_362_sub | reverse complement strand
ATTTTGAGGTTAAATCGATAAAATCTGCTCAATCGGGGTTGCATTTATGACTGAGAACAAAGAAAACTTGCTGCTTAAGGCTGCCAAAAACGGCGATATTAAGAGGCTGTGTGAAATCCTCGCTACTGGTGCTAAGGTGGATGTGTGCGATCGCTCTGGGACTACACCGTTAATGTTAGCGGCGAATTTAGGTTATACAGAAATTGTGCGATCGCTCTTGGATGCTGGTGCTAACATTAACTTAACTAGAAAAATTTATCATTTAACGGCATTAATGCTTGCTGCTAGTTCAAATCACATAGATGTTGTCAAACTATTAGTCTCTTCTGGGGCAAATGTTAATGCTACTAATGATGATGGTAGTACCGCATTAATGATAGCAGCACTGAAAGGTCATCTTGAAGTTGTGCAAATTTTATTAACTGCTGGTGCTGATATAAAAATTATTGATAAAGATGATGATACCGCGTTAAAACTAGCAGTAAAACACAAACATCCAGCAGTTGTTAAGGCCATATCACAAAATAACCATATTGTCAATAGCCAAGATCCACAAGGTGAGACAGCATTAATGATTGCCGCAGATTTGAGCTATTTAGAAATAGTACAAGCATTGTTGTTATCTGGGGCTGATGTCAATATTAAAAATGTTGATCATGGAACAGTATTATTAGCAGCCACAGCAACGGGAAATATTGCTATTATCACCGCTTTATTAGATGCAGGTGCGGAAATTAATCATCAAGATAAAGAAGGTGAAACAGCCTTGCACTTTGCCGTTGTGGAAGAATATATTGATGTGGTAAAAATATTACTCCAACGAGGGGCAGATGTGCAAATTAGAAACCATCTGGGAGATACACCCTTACTAATAGCAGCATTTCAGGGATATAGCGATATAGTAGCAGTTTTACTGACGGCGGGAGCAGATATGGAAAAGAAAAACTTTGGAGAAGTTGCTCTCACCTTAGCAGTATCCAAAGGACATTTGAAAACAGTGAAACTATTACTTGAATACGGTGCAGATATAAATAAATTAGCAGATGATGGTAAAACCGCTTTAGTCAAAGCCATAGCTGCAAATTATCCCGAAATATTTGAACTATTAATAGAAAAAGGGGCAAATGTGAATTTGCAAAACTCTGCTGGAGCAACTGCCTTAATGTGGGCTGTAGCTGAAGGTTATATTCAAGCTGTAACAATGTTACTACAAGCCGGGGCGGATGTAAATTTTAAAAATCAGGGTGGTTATACGGCTTTAATGATTGCAGAATTCAATAATTATTTAGGGATTTGTAACATATTAAAACAAGCTGGAGCGCAGGAGTAATAATTACCTTGACAGAATTAATTACTGTGTGTTGGCTGATTTTTAAAATGCAAAATCTCATTAACCTCAAGTTTACTGACAATTAAGATCCCCTACTTCTGTGATCAATCTTCCAATTTACGAAGATTGAAGTTATAGAAATAGGGAATCTTGAACTCATTTTTTCACTTTCTTCCTGGGAAACCAATCATCTAAAATTGCATAAAATACCGGGACAACAAACAAGCTGAGAATAGTCGAACTTACCAACCCACCAGCAATAGAGATAGCCATAGGCGATCGCAATTCTGAACCTGCACCCAAACCCAAAGCAATAGGAACCATCCCCAAAATCGTCGCCGCAGTTGTCATCATAATCGGGCGTAAACGTACAGGTCCTGCTTTGAGAATTGCCTCAGTTCGTTCTAATCCAGAATCCCGTAACTGATTAATATAATCTACGATTAAGATGGCATTTTTGTTAGTAATCCCTAGCAAAAACACAAAACCAATTAGAGATATCATCCCAAAATCACTTTTGGTAAATAGCAGCGCCAGCAACGCCCCCACAATTGCTAAAGGTAAAGAAAGACCAATAACTATGGGATCTATCCAACTTTTAAACAGCCAAATCAGCACCACAATAATACAAAGTGCAGATAATCCTAAAGTTGTCCCAAAACTCCCAAAAACCTCATTTTGACGGGCAGAATCTCCCCCTAAATTCAAAGAAATACCAGCCGGAATTACTGCTTTAGCTTCAGATATAACCCGATCAGTGGCATCACCCAAAGTTAAATTTTGACCCAAGTTAGCCCCGATATAAACTACCCGCTGATTATTCAAACGTTCAATGTGAAAAATTGTACCTTGTTGCACAGATGCACCGGTGATGGTCACATCAGCAAAACCCGGTATCTTCTCAATTCGCGCTTTTACCGCCTTAGCTGCTGTGGTCAAAGTCTTAATATCATTACCCTGTAAAGCGATTTGCAGAGGTTTTTGCCCACCGGTGTCTACAAATTGAATATCTTCTACACTTGTAGTTACACCCGCCAATTTTGGCAGAACAGCCCGAAGTTGGTCTTGTACTTCCGCAGTTTTTACTTCTCGGTCTGCTTTCAGCTTAACGTACAGCGTACCTTTGTTTGGCTCACCTTCACGAGAACCCACAGTCGTAAACACAGTAGCCACTGCGGGGGAAGTTCTCACCACTTCTTCCAGTTTTTTAGCAACATTCAAAGAATCGGTTAAAGGATTAGGAATGGGAATAGAAGATGATGAAGCAGCTAAAGCCGCAGCAGAAAAAGACGAATTTCCTAATTTATCTTCTTGTCCCGCTTGTCCTTCCTGTCCTCCTGGTTGTCCTAATTCTCCTGTCCTTCCTTGTCCAAGATTCGCAGGAAGACTAGGTAAAGGAGCCGTATAGACAATATTAAACTCTCCTCGGTCAAGTTTGGGAATAAACCCTTTGGGAATCAGGGGAATCAGGGCAATACCAGCAATTAAGCTACCTACAGCCAAAGCGACAACTATGACGCGGTGTTTTAATGACCAGGCTAATAAATTACGGTAAGCTTGGTCAAATTCTAGCCAAATCTTACTTTGTTTTTGGGGAGAATTAGATGGTTTAGCCTTGAGCCAGTAAATAGATAAAACAGGTGATAATGTCCGTGCCACTAACAAAGATGTCAGCATGGCAGCGGAAACAGTAATCCCAAAAGGTTTAAAAAACTGACCAATAACTCCACCCATTAACCCAATCGGCAAAAATACTGCTACTGCTGTAAAAGTGGCTGCGGTAACAGTTAAACCAATTTCATTAGTCGCTATTAAAGCGGCTTCACGGGGAGTTTTCCCTTCTTCAATATGCCGCATGATGTTTTCTACATCAACTATGGCATCATCAACGATTGAGCCAATTACTAGAGCTAAAGCTAATAGGGTGATGGTTTCTAAATTAAAGCCATATATTGCCATCACAATAAATGTTCCTAACAAAGATACGGGAATGGCTAAAGCAGAAATCAGGGTAGCTTGCCAATTCCATAAAAAGGGAAAAATTACAACTACCGAGAGAATAATTGCTTCTATCAGGGCATCTATGGTGGAATGGGTGGCATTGTGAATATATTCAGCTTGGGTAGCAGCTAAGGTGATAGTCGCATCTTTTAAGCTGGATCTAAGTTTTTGTACTTCTGTTTCTACCCGACTCACCACTTCTAGGGTATTAGCATTACCTTTTTTAATTACCTGAAATGCTAAAGCCTCTTTGCCATTAAACCTGACTAAAGTCCCGGAGGGTGGAGATAAAACATTCTCCCTGCTTCCTTCTTCCTGATTTTTGGGCGCGGGGCCCGCGCCCCTACGTTCCTGACTCCTTGTTTCTGGAGGTGGATTATTACCATCCCCTAATAGAGAGACTTTTAGCACTCCTGGTAATTTAGCTATCCTGGGAACGATTTTATCTTTGGCCAGTTGCCGTAAATTATCAATATTCCCAGTAGAACTTTCTATCGCATAGCTAATAGCCGCAGATTCGTTCAGATTCAAGTGGATGATTTTTTTATTGGCATTCTTGGGTAAATTTAACTGATTGACTATTTGAGTAACTTTGCTAGTCGCAGTTTCTAAATTTGTCCCAACAACAAAAGAGGCAACTACAGCAGTTTGACCAGGATAAGTTGATGAACGAATATCCTCCAGTCCTGTTACTGATTTTAGACTTTCCTCTATTGATTTCGTGAGTTTTTCTTCTGTTTCTAGGGCAGATGTTAGGGGTACTTGAGCGTTTACCACCACTACCGGAAAGGTGATATCTGGAAATAAAGCATACTTAAGGGAACTGAATGCGAGGACACCAGCTACTGCTATACCTATCCAAAAACACACCGTCAACCAAGAAAACTTAATCGCTAATTTGGAAATATTAAAGCTTTCGCGTGCAGATTCTGAGTTATGAGTCTGTACCATTTGAAAAAATTATTTTAGTCATTGGTCATTAGTCATCAGTTTTTTGATGACTGACAGGTTAGTATAGAACTTCTAGGATGCAAATGGTTGTATAGGGTTAGCAATATCAATCTCTATCCTCAATTTATCCATCAAATTAATTACAAGCTTTTATTTTGCTATCTAGACGCGCATAGAAACTATCTTTTCTAATTATAATGAATAAATTAATAAACTTCCCAGTACCAGGAATCAGCTAGAGGTTTAAAACCTGCACATTGATTTTTTTGATGTTTACAATCTACTTGATTACTACGATAAACGACATTTACCGAACCATTACCAAAACCAATGGATAAAATACTAAATTTAACTGTTAAATTTTCATCTTTTTTGTCTATATATATATGAGATTCAAAGGTGCTTAAATAACCATATTCACAAGGAAGACTTTTATTTATTTTATTGTCTTCAACCATTGTAATTACTTGCTCAAATGCAGGTTTAAACAATCCAAATGTCTCTACGCGGGGAAGGATTAAATAAGCATATACTAAAAATAATAAAGTAGCTAAACCACTTAATCATATCATCTGTAAGAAATTTCTACGATATGCCGTAGGAATCATGTAGCGAGCAAAAGGATTATAATGATTAACTAATGTAAGATAATAGATTTTATTATTAGCTAATAATCCAATTATATATAAACCCCAAATAATTCCTACACCGATAAATATAGACAATAAAGAATGAAAGCCTGTAATCTTTGCTAGGCAACCTTTTCAGGCTCTACTTTTTCTCAATTTTTAATTTCTAGATTTGCTTTAGTATTTGCAGAATGTAGGTTAAATACTCAAATCATTACCATCTTGCTGATTTAAAACTAATCTTAAAATTGATAAACCTAATATTATTAAAAATAGCACTAAACCAATAGTACAAGCATAGCTAATTTCTAAATTACCAAATGCTTGTTCATACAAATAATAAACAATGGTCTTAGAACTATTTAGTGGGCCACCTTGAGTCATGATATAAACTTCTTCAAAAACTTTAGTTGCAGAAATTGCAGAAATTACGGCTACTAAAGCTAAATAAGGTTTCATTAATGGTAAGGTAATATCCCAATGTTTGCGAATACTGTCTGAACCATCAATAGCAGCAGCTTCATAAATATCAGCAGGAATGGCTTGTAATCCAGCTAAATAAATCACCATGTAATAGCCTAGTCCTTTCCAAATGGTTACAGCCATAATACTAGCAAGGGAAATAGGGACAATTCCCAAGATTTTGTCTAGACTGGTTAGCCAAGGTATTCCTTCGGGAAAAATCCCTAAAATTTTCAGGATTTGGTTGAGTAATCCGTTTTCTGCATATAACCATTTCCATGCTATGCCAGCTACTACCATAGAAATTACAACTGGAGTATAATATGCTGTTCTAAACCAATTCATTCCTCGCAGTTTTTGATTAACTAAAATTGCTAAAACCAAGGGTGAAAAGACTAACACTGGGACAACACCAATCAGATAAAGAAATGTGTTTTGTAGGGTTTGCCAAAAAACAGGATCTTTTGATAAACGGAGAAAGTTTTTTAAGCCTATCCATTGGGGAGAATCTCCTATACTTTCATAACTAGTTAAGCTCAAATAAAACTCTTTGATTGCTGGCCAAAATACAGTGAGTGTTAAGATGATTAAAGCAGGTAATAAAAATAAATAGGGTGTTATTCTTTGTTGAACTAAAATCCATTGTTTTGATGTTAATTTGAACATATATTAGAGGATAAAGGATTGTAGGGTGCGTATGGCTTAGGATGAAATACGTAACGCAATTTTCGCTAAAAAAAAGAAAACTTTTCGGTACTTGTGATGCTAAATTATTTTGTCAAATCCTAACAACCTCTCTACATAAAGATTCTAGCTCAAGCTATCCCTTTATTTAACAGGAATTTGCCACTAAAAACAATGAAAACCTTTATTTATATGGGTTGTGAGATAAATAGACTAATATTTTAATATAACAAATACCAAAAACCTCCATAACTTCAAAAACATCACAATAATTCACAAAAAAGCATATATGCAAGACTATTAAGTAATGGGACAGAATTAATTATATAACTGATTTTTATGTTCCCTGCTCCCTCACAGATAAGTTCTCAACTCAAATAGATTGCTATATGTGATAATTTATCAATTGTTACTTAAATATCTAGACTCTTCCTTTATTCTAAAAAATGCTAAATCAAAACCAAACCCCCCTCATAGATGCCTTAAAAGCCTATACAACCCGTCCTCATGCACCCTTTTACACCCCAGGACATAAACGCGGTGTGGGCATTTCCCCCCTTTTAACAGATTTAGTAGGTAAAGATGTCTTTCGCGCTGACTTAACAGAATTAGCAGAATTAGATAATTTATTCAAACCAGAAAGCGTAATTCTCGCAGCACAAGAACTTGCAGCGGAGGCTTTTGGAGCGGAAAAAACATGGTTTTTAGTTAATGGTTCTACCTGCGGAATTGAAGCCGCAATTCTCGCTACTTGTAGAACAGGAGAAAAAATTATTCTCCCGCGCAATGTCCATTCTTCAGTTATTTCTGGATTAATTCTTTCTGGTGCAATTCCTATTTTTATTCAACCTGAATATGATCAAGATTTAGATATTGCATATAGCATTACACCAGAGGCAGTAAAAGCAGCATTAGCAAAACATCCAGATACAAAAGCAGTGCTGATAGTTTATCCTACATACTACGGTGTTTGTGGAGATTTGCCAGCATTTGTCCAACTTACCCACCAATACAATATTCCCTTAATTGTAGACGAAGCACATGGCGCACATTTCCATTTTCACCCAGAATTACCCACCTCAGCTTTAAGCACAGGTGCAGATTTAACAGTCCAATCAATTCATAAAACATTGGGAGCAATGACACAAGCCTCAATGTTACATATTCAAGGCAATAGAATTGATATTGATAGAGTGAATAAAGCATTGCAATTAGTTCAATCTACAAGTCCTAGTTTTATCCTTTTAGCTTCTTTAGATGCTGCACGTCAGCAAATGGCAATACATGGAAAAAAGCTAATGTCTCAAACATTGCGATTAGCTGAAGAAGCCAGAATTAAAATTAATCAAATTCCCGGTTTATCTACTCCCCTTACTAAAAAAGAAAAATCACCAGGATTTATAGATTTAGATAAAACTAGATTAACAGTTAACGTTAGTAAATTAGGATTTACTGGTTTTGCAGCCGAAGAAATTTTAGATGAAAAATTTAATGTAACTCCAGAATTTTCATCTTGGCAAAATCTCACATTTATTATTAGCTTAGGAAACACAAAAACTGATATTACCAATTTAGTGCAAGCATTGAATAATCTTACCCATATCACCCCCTTGACATCTGAATGTCAACCGTGTAAAAATAAAAACGATGATATGATTATCCATATTATATCCATTTCTCCTCATGCAGCGTTTTTTGCTGAAAGTGATATATTACCTTTAGAAAAAGCTGAAAAAAGAATTTGTGCTGAAATTATTTGTCCCTATCCTCCAGGAATACCTGTATTAATGCCAGGAGAGTTAATTACAAAATCAGCCTTAGAGTATTTGCAAAAAATTCAAACAATGGGTGGTTTTATTACAGGTTGTGCGGATGAAACTTTGCAAACTATAAAAGTTGTGAAATAATAAACTAATACAAAATTAGGTTTTAAAGCAATGCAGATAAAAACTTTTGTTTTGGCAGCTTCACTTTCCTTACTCACGACTATAAATTTACCTGTTTTTGCTCAAACTCGAGATAGTCCCACTGTTCCCACTAACAAAATTGAAGATCCAGAAAAAATCAGTAATATCAAGAAATTATTAGATATAACTGGTTCAAGAAATCTTTCCCGCAAGATAATTAATCAATTAATAGATAGTTTCAAATCTGAATATCCCCAAGTACCTGGAAAATTTTGGGAGGCTTTTATAGCTGAACTCAAACCAGAGGAAATGGTAGATGAATACATTCCCATTTACAGCAAATATTTCACCAATGAAGAAATAAAAGGAATTATTTCATTTTACGAAACACCATTAGGAAAGAAAACATTAACTGTAATTCCTCAAATTTCCCAAGAATCTACAGCAATTGGCCTCAAATATGGGAGACAAGCAGCCGAAAGAGCCATAGAAAAATTGAAATCAGAAGGATATCTTCGTTCTCCTAAATAAAACTGCTTCTTCTTTTCTTCTAACTCCTAACTCCTGACTCCTCCTATACTGTTTCTTCCTCAATTTCCTACCCATTTCCTAATCTTTCTATCGCACCATCAATCAAATCTAAGCCTTGTTGAACAGTTTCCATTAAACTTAACTTACCCCGTAAATCAGCAGCACCCATAAAGCCTTTAGCATACCAAGTCATGTGTTTACGAGCTTGACGGACTCCCCTATCTCCCTTGTATTCCCATAAGGCAAAAAGATGTTCTCGCGCGCATTCCAAGCGTTGAATGGGGTTAGGTGATGGTAATAATTCTCCAGTTTTTAAGAAATGATCAACTTCACCAACTAAAAACGGATAACCTAAAGTTCCCCGAGAACACATTACCCCATCTGCACCAGTTTGTTCTAAACATTTTACCGCAGCTTCCACAGAGAAAATATCCCCATTTCCAATTACGGGAATTGATAAAATTTCCTTGACTTTAGCTATCCATTCCCACCGTGCATTACCATTATAACCTTGTGAACGAGTGCGTCCATGCACAGTAATCATTTTTGCTCCCGCGTCTTCCATTCTTTTCGCAAAATCAAGAATAGTAATTTCATGTTCAGTCCAACCAATGCGGGTTTTCACAGTTACAGGAACATCTACAGCTTTTACCACTTCTCGCACAATTGCTTCCGCAATTTCTGGTTGACGTAATAAAGAAGAACCTCCACCATTTTTAGTAATCTTATTAA
>JANMGZ010000078.1:0-2051 GCA_031374905.1 Dolichospermum sp. OTE_70_metabat_362_sub | reverse complement strand
CGCGAATCTTTGGGTTGTGATTAATTCCTAAGTTAAGCCGCGCTTTGCGCGGCTTAACTCTTTTCAGGTTTTAACTTAGCGCAACGCGCTATAACCTATTGCATCATTGTCAAAATACCTTGCTGACCTAGCAACATTTCTCGCAGCAGGCTAAAAATACCGACACCGATTACTGGCGAAATATCAATGCCACCAATCGGCGGAATCAGCTTACGCAACACAAATAATAAAGGCTCAGTCGGAAAAGTAATCAGACTATAGGGAAATTGCTTGAGGGGAATTTGGGGATACCATGTCATCACGATGCGAAATATATACATCAAGATGAATAAACCCAACACAATATTCAGTGCTAAAGAGCTAATGGCGATCGCGTCCACGAGAGTAACCAACTTGATAAATTTTTTTGGCTAAAATAGAAAATGAATACTTCCACTGAAAAATCAGGGGAAAGTTTTTTGGGTAATTAATCTAAGGATTTAGACTGGTTGAAAAATTTTCTAGGGGGATTACCTAGCAAAATTTTTCAACCAGAAAATAAGATATTTAACTAAAAGCGAAAACGAGCAGTGAACTCGGCAACAAAGTTAACACCACCATCCACTTCAACAGTTCCCACCTTATTTCCGTTGGTATTGACATCAAATGTACTCTTACTCAGTCCCAAAAGGCGTAACCCCAAACCCAAATCTAGTTTGTCATTGATCGAATAAGGTAAACCTGCTTTCAACTGATAAGCTAACCCAGTGCTTGCGCCTGAAAGATTCAAACCATCGACTGAATTAGATACCACGCCTACTCCCAAACCGATATAAGGCTTGAATCCGTCTTCACCAGAAATATCGTAGTAACCATTAGCAAATACTGCAAATGTTGACAATCCACTACTTTGATTCTGAAAGTTTTGTTTCGCATACATTACTTCAGCTTCACTGCGGATGTCCCCATATTTATAGCCAACAGCGCCACTAATTCCAAGACCACTATCTAACTCAGCCTTAGAATTTAATGCAGACGTACCACCTGGCAAGGGAGTTGACAATGTAATGCTAACATTAAGCGTCCTGTTAAAAAATAGGACAGGGCTTACACCAACGTAAAAGCCGTCACCCTTCACGTTTGTGGCAGCAGAATAATTGCGAGACTGTTGAGCATCTGGAGCATCAGCAATTAGGTCATTAGGTACA
Organism: Dolichospermum sp. OTE_70_metabat_362_sub; assembly: GCA_031374905.1. Lineage (GTDB taxonomy): Bacteria > Cyanobacteriota > Cyanobacteriia > Cyanobacteriales > Nostocaceae > Dolichospermum. Next base: position 864 of record JANMGZ010000078.1, on the reverse strand, counting down.
GTGGGATTCACAGTTCCTTTTAAAGCTGCTGCCTTACGGTTTGTGGCAGGAGCAGTCCTGTATTCGGCTACAGTTTGAACCTTTTCTTTTGTAATAATTTGAGCAGGGGCTTGTTTGACAGGAGCTTGTTTGGCTTGAGCCTGTTTAGCAGGGGCTTGTTTGGCAGGAGCTTGTTTGGCTTGAGCGCTATAAGCATAACTCATACCACCGAAAACACTAGAAGCGAAAAACACCAAATTAAGCAGTTTTGCTAAATTTGAAATATTGTCAGGCATTGTATTGTACTCCTCAAAAATATTACTTAGAGAATCGACAATTTCCACACTAAAGTGACGGAAATTACTGAATTCACTACGAACTGTCAAGACTTAGTTAATTTCACAATCGTGAATTTTCATAAATCCTACAGAATGCAACGCAATATAGCACAGGTGTAATTGAAAATGAAATCTTTTTAAAAACTCAATAATTTTGTCTTTTACAGAAGCAAACGGTAAACCCATGCAGCTATCTATATGTGATATTGCATAGGTTTACATAGGTTTACATAGGTTTTATCGAGAGGCTATTAACCAACTACCATAAAGCGGGAACAGGATTTGCCATAGGAGCAGGTACTGCGGCTGGTGCGGAGATCATCGGAGCCGCAGGAGCGGGTTCTTCAGGAGCAGCACAAGCGTTGTAACCCTCTGAAAGTAAAGAGGAGCAGTATGCACTTGGTAAATCACGGGTGCGAACAGTTGCATCACTGAGGGTTTGCAAGTCCATCATTTCACGATTGATTGCCCGAAAAACGACACCCTGACGTTCAATTTCGCGATCCCTAAATCTAATTTGAAAATAGGGATTAGGCAGATTAGGAGT
>JANMGZ010000018.1:0-3053 GCA_031374905.1 Dolichospermum sp. OTE_70_metabat_362_sub | reverse complement strand
AAAGCCGCCGGATTTGCCCTGGCTATCCGCCTCTTAACCACCGTTTTCCCTATCGTGGCAGATGAGTGGAGATTTGTTTTCACAGCCCTTGCTGTGCTGAGTATGGTTCTAGGTAACGTTGTTGCCCTAGCCCAAACCAGCATGAAACGGATGTTAGCTTATTCATCCATTGCCCAAGCTGGGTTTGTGATGATTGGCTTAATTGCCGGAACTGATGCCGGCTATTCCAGTATGATTTTCTATCTACTGGTATACCTGTTTATGAACCTCTGCGGCTTTACCTGTGTGGTATTGTTCTCACTGCGAACCGGAACAGACCAAATTTCTGAATATTCAGGTTTGTATCAAAAAGACCCACTTTTAACACTGGGTTTGAGCATCTCCCTATTATCCTTAGGTGGTATTCCCCCACTAGCTGGATTTTTCGGGAAAATTTACCTATTTTGGGCAGGTTGGCAAGCTGGTCTTTACTGGTTAGTTTTACTTGGTTTAGTTACCAGTGTAGTTTCCATCTATTACTACATTCGTGTAGTGAAGATGATGGTAGTCAAAGAACCCCAAGAAATGTCCGACGTAGTGAAAAATTATCCCCCAGTCCGTTGGGATTTACCAGGACTTAGACCTTTACAAGTGGGTTTGATAGTAACTTTAATAGCTACTACTATCTCTGGAATTTTATCCAATCCCTTGTTTACTTTAGCTAACAATTCTGTTACTAACACTCCCATGTTACAAGCGGCAAAAGTTGCCAGTACACAAGCTAGTGTGATTACCAATCAAGATCCACAGGAATTGTAAGTTATTCCTAAATAATTGCTAATGGGTAATTGGTAATGAAGCTGATCTTCAATCTCCAATTACCCATTTTTGTTGTTAAACAGCAATAATAGTTATAGTTGTAAAAAATATAGACAAATATCTTTTACTTTGAAAGTTTTACCTTTACTGAGGAAACTACAATCCCCTTTATCCCATCAAGCAAAGCATTAGGGATTGCTTTTATTCTTTCTTGCCTTTTATTCTCTGATTATACCAAACTTATGTGAGGCTTCACAGAATCATGAAATTCATGAATTTATCCGTCTTTATCTGCGTACATCTGCGGTTAATAATTCTTGAAATTTGATTCTATGCAGCTTCATTTGAATTTCGTATTACCAAAAACAAAACTACTTAATTTTCTGTTTAATGAAAGTTACAATTTGATTAAGCTGTTTCTTCAAGCTATCAATTTCTCCTTGCATCTTGACAATTTTATCATTTAGTAATTTGATGTCAGCAGATGAATCTACACCATTAGCAGCAGTAGTGGCTGGAACGAGTTGTTGATTTGCAGAAGTAACTGGAGGTGTATTTAAGGCTGGACGGGGAATTTTCGACTTAACCATTGCTGACTTAATCGCCCCAATGAGTTGCTTTTGATCAAAAGGTTTACCCAGAAATTCAAAATATTCAAATGGTTCTACAAATTTTTCCGTTACCTCTTCCTTGCGGCCTGACATGATCACCAAAGGAATTTTCCTTAACTCTGGTTGAGCCTGAATATTCTGGAAAACCTCCCAACCACTCATTTTTGGCAGCAGGAAATCCAGCATAATCAAGCTGACTTTTTCCTGGCGCATCAGATTGTATCCTTCCAACCCATCCTTTGCTTCGATTACCTCAAAATTACCTGGAGGTAACATTTCCCGTACTTTTACCCTGACAACGGTAGTGTCGTCAATAACTAAAATTTTGTTACTTGCCACAACTGATTACTCTACTAAAAATTTTATGTTTAGATGGCTGGTTGCCGACTGCTTTTAAGAATTCTCTCACTATATCCAAAAATTATGTAGATTGGGGAAGAGTATTTTCTGGCACAAATTCTTAAAACCCAAGTGTTGTATGAAACTTCTACTGATGTTTTGATCAATTTGTACCATAGTTGTCTAAACTACACATTTTTGGACTTTCTCCTCCTGCCCTATTCCCTATTCCCTACTATATGAATTCTCCACAACAAGTTGATATCAAGTCAGAAATTATGACTATGCCTAGCTGGTTGCGTCGCCCTATTGGCAAAGCTAGTGAAATCTCTACTGTCCAACGTATCATTAAGCAGCGACAAATTCACACAATTTGTGAAGAAGGGCGTTGTCCAAACCGGGGTGAATGCTACGCCCAAAAAACGGCGACTTTTTTATTAATGGGGCCAACTTGCACCCGCGCCTGTGCTTTTTGTCAAGTAGATAAAGGTCATGCCCCAATGGCTTTGGATGAGCAAGAACCCCAAAAGGTGGCAGAATCAGTACAGCTTTTAGGATTGCGCTATGTGGTATTAACTTCTGTAGCTCGTGATGACTTAGCTGACGGGGGAGCAGGTCATTTTGTCAAAACCATGGAAACTATCCGCCACCTCAATCCCGAAACTCAAATTGAAGTGCTGACATCGGACTTTTGGGGTAGTGGAGGTGCAGAAGTCCAACGTCATAGCATAGAGATGATTATTCAGGCTCAACCAGCTTGTTTTAACCATAATGTTGAAACAGTCCGCAGGTTAACCCCGATTGTGCGCCGAGGGGCAAAATATGACCGCTCCTTGGCTGTATTAGCGACAGTTAAAGAATTTAATTCCTTAATTCCCACGAAGTCAGGTGTGATGGTGGGACACGGAGAAACAATAGAGGAATTGATGGAAACAATGGCAGATTTGCGGTCTGTAAAATGCGATCGCCTCACCATTGGTCAATATATGCGCCCTTCTTTAGAGCATCTACCAGTGCAAAAATATTGGACACCAGCCGAATTTACCGAACTGGGCAATATAGCCAAGGACATGGGATTTAATCATGTCCGTTCCGGTCCTCTGGTTCGCAGTTCCTATCACGCTGGAGAGAAATGAGAGGCAGGGGGAAATATTTTTCTTTTTCTTCCTAATCTCCAGTCCTCAGTCCTCAGTCCCCAAGTTGTTGATTAGGGAGTAAAGGGTATTATTTTTCATTCTCGGCAAGGTTTGACGGCAAATACGACTATAAAGTTACGGTTCACCCCAATTCCTGAAAGTATTAATT
>JANMGZ010000737.1:0-23002 GCA_031374905.1 Dolichospermum sp. OTE_70_metabat_362_sub | reverse complement strand
AACGGTAGTCAAGATTACCCGCAGCTATTTCCGCAGTTCCTATCTGTAATTCTTCTAAAGATTTAATAATTGGTCGCCAGACTAATGTAAATGTAATTGTAAATAAAATAATGATCGCTCCTATGACTTCAATTGTGATAACTGCCTGTAACTTATATAAATTATCTAATTCTGATTTCATTACTTGTTTTTGTATATAGGCACGTTCAATTACATTTGTTAGTAGGAAATCAATATCTCGATTAAAGGAATTAATAGCTAGAAAATATTGCTGAGATTCAGATATACTAAATTCATTTTTTTCCTTTTTAACTAGCTGATTTGCGATGTTTTTGAGAAAAAGATGGCGACGACGAATCAGAGCAATTTCTGGATCATCTGGCATAAAAAGTGCTAATTTATTCAGAGAGTCGAGAAACCGACTTTGAAATTTTTCTATTTCTGATTTTTTGCGCTCAAATAAAACTATATCCTTCAATAAAATTATTTCCGACTTTAAAGTATTTTCTGCTTCTAAAGCAGCTTTAATGGTATCTATGGCGATATCACTTCTTTTTTGAGCCGTATTTTTAATTTGTTGGACAACCACAGCATTACCAATCAGAATAGCTGTGACAATTGCTAATAATAAAGCTGCGCTAGTGAAAAACTTTTTAGATATATTCATTTTGATGGACTGGCAATTAAGTTGAGATCCTTACGGATTTGCTGAATTGGTTCATAATCTGAAGGACTGACTAGAGTATAGCCAGAAGATCCAGTTCCGTTAATATCCTCAATACCATCAGGGGTATTAATAAAGGCTTGTTTTAACTGTTTGATCAACTCAGGGGGCAATTTTTTTAAAACTACTACAGGAGACTGCGGTAAAGGGTTCGATTCCCATAGAATGCGTGAATTATCAGATGTAAGTTTCCCCTTTTTTTGCTGTTTAAGATAGGAGGGAATATTAGTAGCTGCGGCATCTACCATCCCATTTTCTAGTGCTTCCATACTTTTGTTATGATTGCCAGCATAGATAAGTTGGCTAAAATCCTGTTCAGGATCAATATTGAGCTTGCTCAAAGCTGCCAACGGCATTAAATAACCAGAAGTTGATGATTTATCCACGAAAGCAACCCGCTTACCTCTGAGATCTTTTAAGGTTTTGATAGGACTATCTGATTTGATAATAATACATGATCTATACCAGGGTTGTCCTGTATTTTTATCTATAGGGGCAACTAAAGGTTCAATTTTTGCACCTCTATCTAAGGCTTCTAAATAAGTTAATGGTCCTAGATAAGCAATATCAACTTTTTCTTCTACTAACCAATCCACTGCTTCATTGTAATTCTTCGCTAGTTTGATATCAATAGTTCGTTTTAATGACTTTTCTAAGTAGTTATCAAATTGATTGAGCATTTCTTGTTGGTCTTTGGCGTTTTGCGTGGGTAATATGCCAATTTTTAAAGAGGGTAAGTTTTTTGGGATTTTATCTACAGGAGGTGGAGAACTATGAGAGATTTTTTTGGTACATCCTGTATTAAGTAGCATCATAAATACAGATAAAAACATAATTATGCTTTTGTTGAATAAGTGCTTTTTAGTAACGTGATCATCAAAAAAGTAGAGAAATTTTTTCATTGTTAATGATACTTGGATACTTATTTAATCAGTCAAGGATTAAATTGAGTTTTCCTGAAAAATGGTTAAATTAAAAAAAATTATCGCAAAATTAAGCGATGCTACCCCGCTTTCTGGCTTCTTTGTTGGAAATCCCGACATTTTTGATCCCGGCTTTAATCATTTGTCGTTCTAAAAGGGCAAAGAACCGGGTTCTATCACCACCTCTGACTACGGCTTGATTATGGGCTTCCGCGATCGCTACAGGATAACCATATCCTTTTTGTACCTGTGCCAGCATTAGCCCTAGTGCTTGATCAAACATGATGGAATTTTCTGCAACCCAAGCGGGAACTTCAATCCGGGCAATTTCTGTACCGACGTGGACGTAACAAAAATAAATAATTTGCTCGTCATATAATTCTAAAATTCTGGCATTACTTCGCCATAATGGTCCGCGTTGTCCGGGTTTAAGTTGGGTGGTCATGATGGTTGTATCGCGCAAAGTATCAAATTTTTTACAAGGTACGTATTCTAGTTGATTGGGACAATGGGTGATACAATCGGGGACAGGATGAGGACAAGCTAAAAAGCGTAAAAAGTTGGTGGCTTCCGTGCTGCGAGAGGCACTAAGATAGCCCATCATCGGGATTTGGGCTTGCTGGAGTTTTTGCCAAGCTTCTAAAACGGGAGGTAAAATCATATCCCGTGCGTCCATCGGTAACTGATCTAAAAACCAGTATATTAACGAACCGTCTGTCATCGCCAATACTGGGGCTTCTGTTCTGGCACTACAAGCCAGTTCCGCTAATACTGTCGCCTCGGAAGCGGTACGCCGATAACCCATCCATTCATCTGTTCTAATGCCCCACTGACGCGATATATATAAATCTTCAGGGCGATAAAATACTTCCGGTAAACTATCGAGAATCGGGTGAAGATTTTGACCATAATGCAAAACGACTCTACCAATATTTAGTAAGTAACAATACGCAATTTCGTGATGATTGGGGGATATTTGTGAACCATCTGTAGAAATGACAGTATGAACTTTGGGAGGAACAGAAATAGTAATACAGGTTTCCAGAGGTTCAATGGGTGTAGCATTGGCAAAAATAATCCGATTTCGCCATTCTTCTTGACGTTTAACTAACTCCTCTTGACACTCAAACGCCTTTTGTAAGAATTGTTGTGCTAATTCTAACCGCTGATGACTTGCAGCCACTTCAGAAGTTAAATGTTCACTAAAGCCTTGCATTTGCCCCGATATTTTTGTTAAATCAAGCATATTGATTGAGTGTATTTGTGTGAATGGAGGTAATACTAAATTAAAATGAATCTGTATGGAATAAGATTTCACGAATTATTGACCGCAGATAAACGCGGATAAACGCCGATAAATCCGGATGAATTAATGGATTTCATGATTCTGTGCAGCCTCGCATAAAATTAGTATATATGCTATATATTTAATAACTGTATGCTAATAATTGGAAAAATGGCGCAATGAACAAATGGAAATTAGCAATTACAACTCTCATCTTAGGAACTATATTATATAGTCCGAAAGTGAAGGCAGAAAATTTGTCACATATTTCCGAGTCAAGAATAACATCATCGCTGTTAGCACAATCTGATCTTAAAGACGCTATAGTATATTTTCATCGGGGAATTAATCGCCATACATTTGGAGATATAAAAGGGGCTATTGAAGAATATAATCAAGCCTTGCGGTTACATCCTAATTTTGCTGAAGTTTACTATAAAAGAGGGATATCTCGCTATAAATTGGGAGACTTCACAGGGGCAATTACAGATTATAACCAAGCAATCAGTCTTAATTCTAACTATCCTGGTATCTACAATCATCGAGGATTTACTCGCCATACTTTGGGAGATTGGAAAGGTGCTATTGCAGATTTTAACAAAGCATTAAGTCTTAATCCTAATTTTCCTGAAGCTTACCAAAATCGAGGCATTACTCGCAATCAGTTAGGTGATAAACAGGGAGCAATTACCGATTTTAAAACAGCAGCTAACTTATTTCAACAACAAAAAAGAATTTCTAATTACCAAGAAGTGATTGATCTGATTGATAAAATATAGCGAAAGACAAAGATACCCGACTTATTAAAGAAGTCAGGTATCTAAATTATAACCAAGTGGAAAAATCGTGATCCAAATGAGAAAGTGAGATTAAATGAATCCGTGGATCATTTTTTCCTGCTTCCCGTTCTGGTTGAGTATTATAACCCCAATCTGCGAGAAAAAGTTGGACATGATTTAAGTCGGATTGCTGTTGGACTAATTGTAATGTTTTTAGTCTATCTTCCACAAACCATAAACTTGCAGGTTGGATATTTGCTTTTTTGATTAATTCGCGCAAGGTTTCATATTTTGGGCGTTTTATTTCCTTACCAAAAATATTTTCTGGTGGTACATTGATTCCTTCTTGTTGTAATAATTGCTTGACAAATCGCCCTTCTTTGGTAGTGACAATATATAACTGCACTTCAGTTTCAAGAGTTATTTTGAGTCTTTCTATCACACCCGGATAGAATCTATGCAGACTTAACCAACCATTTAAATCTGTCTGAATCCATTCATCTCGGAGATGATCCAATTTTGTAGAAACTGCTTTTGCTTCTAGGTTATTTGCTGCTAAAATTTGGGGAGTGATTGTTGTCCATGATTGCAGAATTTGCTCATCATCAAAACCCTCAATTAAGGCTTTAATTAAAACAGGCATTTCCCAACCTGTTTCAATTACAGGACGTAAGCGATAGAATCTCAAAGCTAAATCATCTGGTGGTGTGTCGTTAGCCGGCGACCAAATTTGACAGTAGGTACGCCACGCTACCTCAAAATATTCAATTAGTCCATCGCAAACCACTCCATCAAAGTCTAAAGCCAAAATCGTGGGACTATTTGCTGTCATTGTTCTGGGGTTAAAAACTGCTTTTGTCAGCTTACCGCACTATAAATGATTTTTCTGTATCAGCACTAAAACAGAAAATCGAAACATTCTTTAAATTAATCTTGTCTGATAGCGTAGCGTGGCGTAGCCATATCAGGATTTACAAGATTTAAGGATTTGCAGGATACTCGTTGTCTATTATTATCTATAATTTACTCATATTCTTCATCCTGTAAATCCTTTAATCCTGGTTATTATCTCGACTTCGCTCGATAACCACCTGATTCAGACGTGTTCACACAAATACTGCAAAATGCTTATTTCCTATTCACACTAGGAATCAAAATCCCATGTCGAGGACTAAACAACAAAGCCAAGGTAAATAAACCCGAAACTACTAACACAATTGCCGGACCAGAAGGTAAATTATAAAAGTAGCTGAGATACATTCCGCTAATACTAGAAATTACTCCAATTACCGCACCTAAAATCATCACTTCATGTAAACGTTTCACTAATAAAAAAGCAGTTGCACCGGGAGTAATTAAAAGTGATAATACTAAAATTACTCCCACAGCTTTCATACTGGCAACAATTGTTAAAGCAATTAACAACATTAAACCAAAGTTTAAGCGATTTACTGGTAAACCCGCGGCTTGTGCGCCCAAAGGATCAAAGGTGTAAAATAACAGTTCTTTATATAATAAGAAAACTACTATTAAAACAATAGCCGCAATAATAGCTGTGTCTCTGACTTCGTCCGCAGTTACACCCAAAATATTGCCAAAAAGAAAATGATTCAAATCAATTTTATTATCTTTTTGGATGACTGTAATTAAGGTGACACCAAGGGCAAAAAAGGCAGAAAAAACTATGCCCATAGCGGCATCTTCTTTGATGGGGGAACGAGTTTTAATTAGAGCGATCGCCATTGTACTCAAAACACCAGCAATAAACGCCCCTACAAAGATATTAGCACCGATCATGAAGGCGATCGCCAGCCCTGGTAATACTGAATGACTAATAGCATCTCCCAGCAATGCAAGGCGTTGTACCATTAAATAACTACCGACGATGGCACACAATAAGCCTACTAATATGGCGATGATTAAGGAACGCTGCATGAAGCCATATTGCAACGGTTCTATTAGTGCTTGAAGCATAGATGAAAATGAACCACGAAGGAGCGATAGCGAAGCGTCTCGTTAGAGATAGAACACGAAGGAAGAGAGGAAGAAAAGATATGATTATGCTGCGTCGGAAAAGTACATGACTTTGCCGCTATAAGCATTATTTAAGTTTTCTTCTGTTAGGACTTGTTGGCGTGAACCTGTGGCGATTAGTTCGCAATTGAGTAAAATTAAATCATCAAAATGGGTGATTGATTCGCCTAAATCATGATTAACTACTAAGACGATTTTATTGGCTTTTGCTAATTCTTCAAAGACTTCAAAAATGATAGCTTGGGTTTTTTGATCTATACCGACAAAGGGTTCATCAAAACAGAAAATTTCCGCTTCTTGAGTTAACGCCCTGGCTAAAAATACCCGTTGTTGTTGTCCTCCTGAAAGTTCACCAATGGGACGATTTTTTAATTCTTCTATTCCCACTCGTTCTAATGCTTGTTTAGCGATTTGACGGCTGACTGTGGAAAAACTCCGTAACCATCCTGTTTTTTTGACACGCCCCATCATCACTACATCCCACACGGTAGCGGGGTAATTCCAGTCAATTTGGCTACGTTGTGGTATGTATGCAACTTTCTCTAGTTGCTGCATTAAAGACCGATTTTTGTATAAAACTTGACCACTACTCATGGGAACTAATCCCAAAATAGCTTTCATTAATGTACTTTTACCCGCGCCATTTGGTCCAAAAATACCTGTGATTCTTCCTGGTTTAATTATACAGTTAACGTCTCTCAATGCTTCTTGTGTGCGGTAGTGTACGCCTATATGAGTGATGTTAATTGCTGTTGAGGAATTCATGTCAATAGGTTTGATAGTTTGTGTAGGTATATCTACTTGATTTTTTGCAGATAGGCTAAATTTTTGGTAAAAAGAAACGTTTTGCATAACTCTAGTTAAAATACTTATTTTTTGAGCTTACCATAAAAATGAGAGAAATATGAGAAAATCTATAATTAGAAGTAATCAGTAAGATAAATGAAACTAATACTTAATACAATGTATAACTTATTTCTGAAACCCCTCTCCTCTGAGGAGAGAGGCTTTTATTCTTACTCCCCTTCCCTGCTAGGGAAGGGGTTGGGGGTTAGGTTCTCCCTTTGTCTAGGAATGTTGTTATCTTTGTCCTTAATGGGTTGTACTCCCGACTCCCAACTCCAGGAAAATACTAAGCCTCAGGTTGTAGCAACGAGTACCATAATTGCTGATTTGGCTGAAGAAATTGGCAAAGACGAAGTACAAATTACGGGAATTCTCAAACCAGGTGCAGACCCTCATGTGTATGAACCTGTACCGGCAGATAGTCGAGTTTTGGAAAAAGCTAACTTGATTTTATATAACGGTTACAATTTAGAACCGGGACTTATTAAGTTAATGAATGCGACTGGAGGGAAAGCAAAAAAAATAGCTGTAGGAGAAGTTGTTAAATCTTTAAAGTTAGATAAAGGTAAAGGACAAATTGTCCCAGATCCTCATATTTGGGGAAGTGCAGAAAATGTGATAGCTATGGTGAAATCAATTCGAGATAGTTTAATTGAATTGTCACCAGAGGATAAAGAAAAATTTACTCAAAATGCCGAAAAGCTAATTAATGAATTGCAACAATTACATCTTTGGATTAGTCAACAAATCCAAACTATTCCCGCAGATAAACGTAAATTGATTACTACACATGATGCTTTTCAATATTATGGAAACGCTTATAAAATAGCAATTGCTGGAACTTTAATTGGTATTAGTACAGAAGAACAACCAAGCGCCCAAACAGTGAAAAAGTTAGTTGAATCAGTTAAAAAAATAGGTGTTTCTGCTATTTTTGCCGAAACGACAATTAACCCAGCTTTAATTAAAACAGTCGCGGAAGAAGCAGGAGTAAAATTAGCACCGACTCCACTTTTTTCTGATTCTATTGGGGCAAAAGGTAGTAATGGCGATACTTATATAAAAATGATGGCAGCAAATACCCGCGCTATTGTTGAAGCATTAGGGGGAAAATATACCCCATTTCAATTAAAGAGTAAAAAATAAGGTGATTGGTGATTGGTGATTGGTAATTGGTAATTGGTAATTGGTAAATAATTATTCTTTATTACTTGTTCCCTCTTAACTGTCACCTGTCACCTGTCACCTAATTAACAAACTTGTTCACGAGTTGCTTCTGTGTTTATGGGTTTAATCAGAAAAATCTTGAACATATACCAAAAAATCATTAAAGTTAAGGGAATTTTTTGGATAAATTTCGCAATTTTCCAATCATTGATTCCATTGATATCAATTATTTTCTGATTATAGACAGCACATTGTTCCAAATACCAAAAAAAGTAAGGGTGATTGGTATTTAAAATAATCGGAAATGCCTTAGCTGCGGTTTTATTAGTTTCCTCAATTACCTGAGTATTGTATTTGCGAGGGTGCATACCTAATATTTCATAGAAACTCCCTCTTTCAAATACTGTCATGGTATGAGTCGCAAACACAGTTATCAAGAAAAACCGCACCCATAATCGAGATTTCCAATTATTCCATAACTGGGGTTGAGAACGTAACAAAGCTTTGAAAAAATCACCGTGTCTATTCTCATCTTGACACCAGCTTTCAAACTTCCGAAATAGAGGATAAAACTGGTATTCGGGATTTTTTTCCATGTGGCGATATACTAAAATATAACGCCAATAACCGATTTTTTCCGATAGATAAACTGTGTAAATAACCCACTCAATTGGGAAAAATGTATAGGTACGATTTTTAGTCAGATAACTCAAGTCAAGGGAAAGGTTAAAATCTGCCATTGACTTATTCAGAAAGCCAGCATGACGGGCTTCGTCTCGTGCTAAATAAGCAAATGCTTCTGATAGTAAAGCGTTACTGTCTTTAAGACGACGAGATAATTCTTTAAATAGTAAAAACCCGGAAAATTCCGAAGTACAAGAACGTTCTAAAAAATCAATAAAAGCCAGTCGTTTTTCACCAACAATGTGATCCCAACCTTGCTTAAATTCATCATCTCGGACAAAGTGATGACGGTTATAATCAGCCTTGAGTTCGTCAATTACAGCCCTTAATTCCGGTTCATACCCAGAAATATCCATTTTTGCCACTGTATCAAAATCAGTGGTATAAAATCGGGGTGTTAATAATGTTTCTTGAACTGGTACTTTTACACCCGATTTCGATAACTCAACCGAGGGTTTATCCAACGAATTAACCATAGTAGTCCCTTTACCGTTGTCTGCCTTAAAATTATATAAGCATAAATATTTGTTATTAGTCATCAGTTAAATTATGGAAACTAATTCTTACAAGAATACTGAATTATCCTTGATTTTCGTATAGTTTAAATACCTATTTACTAACTAAATGTATCTATGAAACCATAAATAAATATGAATACTCTTATAGTTATACAAAGAATAATAGTTAAATAATTTTAGGAGCAGTAAAAATATCCGAAATCTGCATCGGTAGTAATTTGTGCTGGAGAAATTATGCAGAAACCCTATGCACCTAAAATAGCAATTTTTCTGTGATTATAGCGACGGTAAACTGATAAACAAGTCGTTGAAATTGGTAAACCCTGACACGTAAACAAGAAGGAACTAAGAATGAGTAATGATTTGGCAATGAAACTGCGTGTAGGAACTCAGCAAGCGCATACAGATTCAGAAAATCTCGGCTTCATGAAATGTTTTGTCAAAGGAGTTGTAGATAGAGATTGTTTTATTCAATTGTTGAGAAATTTCTATTTTGTTTATAGTGAACTAGAAACAGCAATTGAAAAACATAAACAGCATCCTATCATTAGTTTGATTTATTTTCCTGAACTAAATCGCCAATCTTCCCTAGAGCAAGATATGTTATTTTATTATGGGAATCAATGGCACAAACGCATCACCCCTTCACCTGCGGCTCAAGCTTATATTGCGCGTATCCAACAAATTTCCACTCATGAACCTGCACTATTGTTAGCTCATTCATATACTCGTTATTTGGGTGATCTTTCAGGTGGGCAAATGCTCCAAAAAATTGCTCAGTCAGCCTTAAAACTTTCTGGATATGAAGGAACTTCTTTTTACAACTTTGAGCAAATTCCAGACAAGCAAGCCTTTAAAGGAAAGTATCGTCAAGCATTAGATAAAGTTAATGTTGATGATACAACCACTGACAAAATTGTGGCAGAAGCTAACCATGCTTTCAAGTTAAATATGCAGATACTTCAAGAGTTAGAAAGTATTTTAATAGAAGCTCTTGGTAGAGCAACTTACAACGACTTAACTTGAGTCTTTGCATCATTTACAAAAATATAATTCATCATCCAATTAACCTTGGCAATGATGAATTATATAAAAATCCTAAACAAGATGCAAACATCTATTTATTCTCTTCCTCTGTGTTCTCTGTGCCTCTGTGGTTCGTTAAAAAAATAATGCTAACTACAAACAAATAGAATAAATATATTCTATTTGCTAAATCCTAAATTACAACATTAAATTGGGAAAATTAATTGTTTCCCAACTACACAGAAATATACTCACATTTATTGGAGGCTGTAATGGTTTTTCTATTACCTGGTGTTAAGTTTGATTTTGATCTAATTCAAAAGTATGATACTCGCGCTCCCAGATACACGAGTTATCCCCCAGCAACAGAATTAAGTGAAAATTTCACTGCAAAAGATTTCCAAGCGGCAATTACCGCTTCTAATCACCGAAAAACTCCCCTATCTTTGTATTTCCATATTCCTTTTTGCCAAAGTGCTTGTTATTTCTGCGGTTGTAATACGGTAATTACCAATAACAAGAATATGGCTATTCCATATCTGGAACATTTGGAGCAGGAAATCAAAAATACCTCAGCTTTAATTGACAAAGATAGAAAGGTACTTCAAATTCATTGGGGTGGAGGTACACCGAATTATTTGGAACTTGATCAAGTAGAATTTTTGTGGAAAAATATTACCCGTCATTTCCAAATAGCTTCAGATGCAGAAGTATCTATTGAAATTAATCCCCGTTATGTAAATAGAGATTATATTTTATTTTTGCGAGATATTGGCTTTAATCGCATTAGTTTTGGAATTCAAGATTTTAACCCAGAAGTACAAAAAGCAGTGAATCGCATTCAACCAGAAGAACTACTTTTTGATGTCATGGGTTGGATCAAAGAAGCTGAATTTGATAGTGTGAATGTAGACTTAATTTATGGTTTACCTTATCAAACTCTTGATACTTTTAGAGAAACATTACACAAGACAATGGCTTTAGATGCTGATAGAATTGTCGTGTTTAATTTTGCCTATGTACCTTGGATTAAACCTGTGCAAAAAATGATTTCCCAAGCCGCATTACCGGGAGCAGAAGAAAAGTTAGATATTCTCAAAATGACGATTGAGGAATTAACTAATAACGAGTATTTGTTTATTGGCATGGATCATTTTGCTAAAAATAATAATGAATTAGCGATCGCTCAACGTCATGGTACACTAAAACGTAATTTCCAAGGTTATACTACCCACGCAGAAACGGAATTATTTGGTTTTGGGGCTACATCTATTAGTATGTTAGAAGATGCCTATGCTCAAAATCACAAGGAATTAAAGGATTATTACAAAGCAGTTGCGAGTGGTTTAATTCCTACAAGTAAAGGTATTCAACTCACTCAAGATGACATAATTAGACGGGATGTAATTATGTCCATAATGTCTCACTTTCAATTAAATAAATCAGAGATTGGGCAAAAATATCATATCAATTTTGATAAATATTTCGCCTACGAACTCCAAGAATTAGCACCTCTACAAGCTGATGGATTAGTAAATGTATTAGCAGATGAAATCCATATTACTGATATTGGCAGATTGCTAGTCAGAAATATTGCGGTTGTTTTTGATACTCACACAAGAACTAGAGAGACAAAATTCTCTCGTTCTATTTAATTAAAATTGGTATGTAGTGATGATTTAGGGAGAGAACAACACTACATACCTTTTGATTTATACAGTTTACGTCATTAGATAGAAATAAATAACATCAAGCTTTGATAAATTTGACGTAACTGAGTCAAATTTTTGAGGACATCCATGAATATTATTACTTGGATAATTTTAGGACTATTAGCCGGTGTACTTGCCAAATCAATCTATCCTGGCTATCAAGGTGGGGGAATGATATCCACCATGATATTAGGTATTGTTGGTGCTTTTATCGGTGGTACTCTATTTACTCTCCTCCGCACAGGGACTCTACAACTTACATCTGCATCTTTAAGTATTCCTGGGGTAATAGTGGCAGTTATTGGGGCAATTATTGCCATTTATTTATGGGGATTATTCCAAAGAAGCAGCCGAGTCTAAGTTAACAATAGTTAGGCTGATAAATTTTGTTGTTTGAGTTGAAATCAAAGGAGCTAAAACTGTGTTTTTTCATAAAAAAGAACCGATTCATGCTGTTAAAGTTGATGAAGCAAATCCCCGTTTTGCTCAGTTGATGTTAGAACAATTTGGTGGTGCAACTGGTGAACTTTCAGCAGCTTTACAATATTGGGTACAATCTTTTCATGTAGAAAATCCTGGAATTAAGGATATGCTTCAGGATATTGCTATTGAGGAATTTGGCCATTTAGAAATGGTTGGTAAACTCATAGAAATGCACACAAAAAATACCGACCAAACAGAAGCATATAAAAGTACCTTATTTGCGGTTCGAGGTATTGGACCCCATTTTCTTGATAGTCAGGGAAGTGCTTGGACAGCAAGTTATTTGAATGAAGGTGGAGATGTTGTCCGCGATTTACGTGCTAATATTGCCGCTGAAGCTGGTGCTAGGCAAACTTATGAAGCGTTGATTAAACTAGCAACAGATGAAGGAACTAAACAGACTTTAACACATCTGTTAACACGAGAAATTTCTCATACTCAGATGTTTATGAAGGCTTTGGATTCTCTGGGTAAGTTGACTGAACCTCTTTTTGGTAATATCCAACCAGATGAAACTGTCTCTCTTTATTATAATTTATCAACAGACGGAGCGACTAAAGAACAGCGAGGACCTTGGAATTCTGAACCAACATTTGAATATATCTCTAACCCTGTAGAGATGGTAATGAATGCTGAATAAAAATTTTATTGTCAGAATCAGGATTTACAGGATTTAAAGATTAACAGGATTTATTAATGATCAAAAATCTTTAATCCTGTATTCCTTATTTTAGATATTTTAAATTGTATCAGGATCAATATTAAGTTCCCGCAATTTTGCGGCTAAACGTTCTGCGGTTTCTTCTGCTGTAGATACTAACTTTCCTTCTGAGGTAAAATAACGTAATAAACCCTCATGAATTCCCAAATATAAACCTAATTGTTGACTCCATAAATGTCGTTTTTCATTTGCTTCTAGAGGTTGGTATTCTCCATCTAATAAATGAAAACCTGCAAATTCTAATGTATAAGGATCAAACCAAAAATAATCAGGTATGCGAAAAGTATTTTGATAAAGTTCTTTTTTGTATTCTCTATCTGTATTCGCTGTAGTTGGTGAAAGAATTTCTAAAATGAAATTGGGATATTTACCATCTTCATTCCAAACTACCCAACTTTTCCGGGTTTTGCGTTCAGTTCCCAACACAACAAAAAAATCTGGACCTCGGAAAAATTCAGATTTTTTCTGATTAGGACTATAGTAAATAGTGAGATTTCCCGCAGCATAGAAATCATATCTATCTTTCCACAACCATTCTAGACATTTGAAAAGGAGAATTATTTGTCTTAGATGTAGTTCTGTTTCCAAGGGAGGTTCATCACTATATAAATCATTGGGAGGAAAAATCACATCTTGAGAGATGTTTTCTTTAAGTTCTAATTCTTGAGTAATCATTATGATGTGATACCAAGTAGTTATTTATTCATTATAACATTAATTGTCAGAATCAGGATTTACAGGATTTAAGGATTAACAGGATGTTCTATTTATTAATCTTGGTTATTTTGATTCTGATAATTTCAAATTCATTGTCAGAATCAGGATTTAGAGGATTAAAGGATTAACAGGATGTTCTATTTATTAATCCTGAAAATCCTTTAATCCTGGGTATCCTGATTCAGACATTATTATCTTTATTAATCCTGAACATCCTAAAATCCTGGTTATCCTGATTCTGATAATTTCAAATTCTTTGTCAGAATCAGGATTTAGAGGATTAAAGGATTAACAGGATGTTCTATTTCTTAATCCTGAAAATCCTAAAATCCTGGATATCCTGATTCAGACATTATGATATTTCTCTAATAATATTCATTGTTTCCACACTCACTGTACACACTCTCATTAATAAATCTATTACCTGTTCTTTATAATCTGCGAAACGATAAGTATTGAATTTTTCCGCAATTGTTGGATCTTTTGGTTTCTTTTCTTTATATTGATCTAAAATCCATTCTAACGCGCAACGATTACCTAGCATATATTCCCAAGCTATTTTAGGAATATTTTCCAATGTGGTGACATCATCTAAGATAATACTATTTTTGGTTTTATCAGCTTTGAGTTTTGGTTTTGGTGTTTTTTGGTTACTGAGCGAAGTCGAAGTATTGTCTTTTAAGGGAATATCAAGACGGGTTAAGTTATAAGGTGTGACTGTTTCATAATTAATATGTAATTCCATGAGTTGTTTTCCCCAGTTAACCCATTTTTGGAAGTTTTCATAATATGGTAAACGGGGAAAGTCGCGTTTGAGGTTAAGTTCGTATTTGCTGCGATAAGCTGGGTTATGTAAGACTGCGTAGGTATAATGAAAGATGTCTATTTTGGTAATTGTTGGATCTTGGTAATGAGTTTGAATTTGTTTTAGTCCCCAGTCGGTTATGTTATCAATGCGTTTTCCCTCTTTGTCGTAACGGTAGAGGGGGAGACATTGAGAATCTCCTGTTAAATGTAAATCAATGATTGTGTTACTACTTAAACAATGAAAGGGTTTTGTGTTTCCTGACGCTGAAAAAGCTATATATTTATTTTCTGTATCGTTTTCATTTAAAATATCAAACCATTGATAAGTCATTCCATTAAAATGCTTATCAAAGTAAAAATACTGATTATAAAAAGGACGGTATGAACTTTTAACAATTTGTTCAGATTGAAAACTTTTATTGGTTCTTTTATCTAAATACTTAGTTAATTCTCTATCCCATTTAATTGTATCCTTTTTCGGGTAATTTGAATCTTTTAACGTCTCCTGATAAACTTCAATTAAAAATTTTACTTTTTCTTCTAACGCAGTTTCTGATAAATCATAAACCCACTCATCTCTTTGTGTTTTCAAGCCTGAAGAAAATAACTTAAATACCGCTTCTTCTCCTTTACCTGCTTTGACATCTTTATCAACTAACGGTAAAAGACTTTCAAAATCATTATCAGATTGATTAATCCAATTACCATTATTATCTGGTTTAAGATGAGTAAAACCTAAATCTCTAAATTTTTGAGAACTAAAATATTTTTTCTTTTCATCTGCATCTGTATAATCATCAATTGCATTATAATAAACCTTGAAACCTTCCGCATTTTCATTCCTAATTAAAAAATAAACCGCTATTCCTACTCTAATTTCATCACTAAAGACATTACCACCTTCTTTACGTCGTCTTTCTCCGCTTGTTCTTGCATTACCTTTCATGTCAATAACATGAATTTCATTAAATTCTTTAGCTACAACTTTCCTAAAACCATCATAAGCAATAGAATTTATAAAAGAACTATTAGAAACAAACGCAATAATCCCATTTTTACCTAGTCTATCAGAAGCCCATCTAATAAACCGAGTATACATATCATAAACAACAATATTATTCTGCGCTTTACTATATTTAATATAACTTTCCTTAATTAACTTATCTATAGCTGTATAATAACGATTAGCATTATTATCATTAAAGTTTTCCTGTTTTGCATTATAAGGAGGATTACCAATAATCACAGAAATAGTTCTATCATTCTGTCTTTTAATTCTTGCGGTATTCTCCACACTCATAGCAAACAAATCCAATTGCTTACCCGCAAAAGAAGTATTATCCAAAGTATCCACAAAACAAATATTTTCAAACTCCTCATACACACCCATTTTCTGTTTATAGGTGTATTCAATATTCAAATTTGCAATGTAATAAGGCAAAATTGCCACCTCATTACAATGAATTTCATGTTTATACTTGTGCTGTAAACTATGCTGAGGTAAATAATCAATCAACTCAGTAATAAAAGTCCCTGTTCCCGTCGCAGGATCTAAAATTTCCACATCTTTATCCGCTAACAACTTTCCAAAATGTTTATGTGTGAGAAAATCCACACTTTCAATCATAAACCGGACAATTTCATTGGGAGTATACACAATTCCCAACCTATCCGCAGCTTTAGGATTATATGCTTTGTAAAAATTCTCATATAACGCTTTTAAGAACTTCTGTTTTTCTTGATGATTATAAATATTAGCCGCAGTGCGTCGAATAACTGCATAATATCTTTCAATCGTTCCCAAAGTGTTTTTCTTCACACTTCCCGTAAAAAAGGTAGAAATTACCCCTTGTAATTCTCCCGCAATATTATTTTCTCTATGAAATTGCGATTCATTAAAAATATTGATAAAAATATCTTCCGTTAAAATATGCTGAATCATCATTTCCCGAATATCAAATAAACTGATTTCTGGGTTAATTGATTCTTTGCAAATTCCCCAAAACTTATCCCGCGCAGTTTGAAAAGATATGTTATTTTTCCCTTGACTATCTATCAAATCTCTGAGAGAATTTAGTACAGTGGGTAAATCTTGCTTAAAAATTTCTATAGCTTCCCGAAAATCTTTAACTTCAGGACGAACATAATTAATAAAATTGGTAATAATTCCATCTACTGCGTCAGCATCGCGCATAGATACACGCATAGTTTCTGTGCTAGATTGAATTAAAACCGCAGTTTGGGAATCTTCAAATAAAATATTACTATCGGGATAACCTTTATTTAATTTCTTTTCTATTTCTTCATCTAATTTATCATATTGGTCTTTGCTTTCCCAATAACCCCAATCTAACCGCAAAGCATCTTTAATTGTACCATCGGGATAAACAAGTTTACCATTTGGTAATCTATAATCTAATTCAGGAATGAGTAAAAAATCTCTAGGTTTGCAATATTCATTGAGTAAATTTTGAAAAGCGACACGAATAGAAGTTTCCTTGCGAGAACCACCATATTGAATAATTTTTTCTACTTCCGCTTGATATTGAGTAACTAAGAGTCTGGACATAGTTAAAAAATTGATTTAGTGATGCAATATTTATGGTTTGATAATAGCATTTTCTTGTAACAATCAAACTTCCGGCGATTATAAATCGCTACTACACAAACAAAGTCCACCTACGTGGACTAAGGAAAAACCAAAGATTTTTAACCTGCGTAGGCAGGTTTTGTCTGTATAGCCGCGACTTCTAGTCGCCCTCGCAAGTAATAAATTAGACGAAATCCTGGATATCCTGATTCAGACAATTTCATTTTTCCACAGACTTCGCTATTACCCCCAATTGTAAACCTGGAGGAAAAGTTCCTTCTTCCTTAATTCGTTTAATTTCCGCAGCAGTAATTGGTAAATTTAACCTTTGTGCTAATGCTTCGACAATATCCCCTCTATCAATGACACCAGCAACAGCATCCGCCGGAGAAAGAACCGTAATTTGAGGTAATTGTTCAGTTTCTAACTTCTGAATTACCTCAGCAAAAGAAGTAGATTCAACAACAGTAGGAATTGTATTTAAAGGATGAACAATAGTTTGTAAAGTTTGAGTTTCCCATTCACTTCTTTCGGTAGTTCGCAAATCATTAATATTAACTAAACCCCGATAACGACCATCAGCAGCCGCATAATAAACCTGTGGTACAGTGGTTTCTAAAAGATAGGAATCAGCAAACTCTCGCAAAGTTTGATTAGCATCAACTACCCGAAAATTACGAGTCATTCCATCAGATACTACTAACTTGAGTAAAGTTTCTTGTAATGTAGTTACCCGGTCATAACTATTAGCATTACGAACCGCAAACCAACCGATCAAAACAATCCATAAACCCGTGATAAATTCTCTAGTCAAGAAATCAATTACAAATCCCAAAGCGATCGCACAATAACCTAAAATTTGTCCAGCCTTTGCAGCCCAGTGTACAGCTTGAAAGCGATCGCCTGTAATTTTCCACAAAGCCGCTTTTAATACCTGTCCTCCATCCAAAGGTAAACCAGGAATTAAATTAAATAAAGCCACAACTAAATTAATTCTCGATAAATCTCCCGTCATTTCACTCAAAGGGTTACTATCAGGAATCACACTCGCTGCTAGACCCAGTAAGACAAATAGCATAACACTTACCGCAGGACCAGCGATCGCTACTTGAAAAGCCTGACCAGGAGTTTTTGATTCCTCCTCAATTGCTGCAACTCCCCCAAACAAAAACAAAGTAATAGAATTTACTTTAATTCCCTGGGATTGTGCCACCAAACTATGTCCCAACTCATGCAGCAGCACAGAAGCAAATAACAGCAGTGCCATAATCAAACCAGCACTCCAACCCGCAACAGTCCCCCATTGTTGGTAAGCTAACCCAAAATTCAGAGTAGTTAGCCCCAAAATCACAAACCATAAGGGGTCTAAAAATAAAGGAATGCCAAATAAAGCACCTATTTTCCAATTAGTTTGCATAATTAGATATTTCCAGAAATTCTTTTATAGAGAAAAATGTATGTATAACTCTAGGATAGACAATTTTAAATAGCATAGATCCCCGACTTCTCCAAGAAGTCGGGGATCTGGAATTTGTTAATCCAACTTACAACCGACCAATATTAGTCAGTCCTAAAACAATACCAATACCAATCACATGACCAAAAGCCATTGCCCCAATAAATCCTGGTACACTGACAGGTAATATAGGCATCGCGGGTCCAACTTTAGCAGATTTCAGGGCAAAAGTAAGTAATAATACAACTGCGCTGCTGGCACTGATAATGATACCGACTGTAGGACTCCACACTGGTGTAACAGGAACGGATGCTGCGGCTAATAAGATTGATGACATCAAGGTGTGTTCTCCTAAAATGAAAAAATGAATATAGTCCTACAGAATTATAAAATTACCCAGGACAAAGCAAAAGTTTTTAACTTGAATTAAGATACTTTTGTGATTATTTGTAACTTTTCTGATAGAAATGCGGGTTAAAATTTGCGGTATTACTCAACCAAAGCAGTCTTTAGCTATAGCTGCCCTGGGTGCAACAGCACTAGGATTTATTTGCGTTCCCAGTTCCCCTCGTTACGTTACCATAGCCCAAATTCAGGCAGCGATAGCTCCCATTCCCCAAAATATTGATAAAATCGGCGTTTTTGCTAACACCACTATTTCCGAAATTAGTCAAATAGTTAAAAAGTCTGGTTTAACTGGTGTCCAGCTACATGGAGACGAAACACCAGAATTTTGCCAGCAATTACGTCAATCCCTACCCCAAGTAGAAATTATCAAAGCCATCCGAGTCCGCAGTTTAGAGCATCTACAAACCACCACAAACTACACTGATTATGTAGATACTCTACTACTTGATGCCTACCATCCTCAACAGCTAGGAGGAACAGGGCAAACCTTAGATTGGCATCAGCTAGACCAGGAATTTAGCCCCAGTCTTCCTTGGTTCTTAGCCGGAGGACTCACACCAGATAATATTTTGACTGCTTTACATCAAATTAAACCCAATGGTATTGATCTATCTAGTGGTGTCGAACACTCACCAGGTAACAAAGATTTAGATAAAGTAGCCTTATTATTTCAAAAGCTAAAGAATAGGTGATTAGTAATTGGTAATTGGTAATTGGTCATTAGGAAAAACCTGTTCCCTGTTCCCTGTTCCTCATTAAAATAATGACGCTTGATGACGAATCAAGTTGAAAAATTCTTCACGGGTTTTGTGTTCATCTCGGAATATGCCTACCATCGAACTGGTAACTGTCCAAGAACCAGGTTTTTGAACTCCTCGCATCACCATGCACATATGAGTGGCTTCCATGACCACAGCCACACCTTTGGGTTCAAGAACTGTTTGCAGTGCCTCGGCAATTTGTCGAGTTAGTCTTTCTTGGACTTGCAATCTCCGAGAATACATTTCCACAATTCGTGCCAGTTTACTTAATCCCACAACTTTCTGATTGGGAATATAAGCAACGTGCGCTCTGCCCATAAATGGCAGCATATGATGTTCACATAAGCTAAAGAAGTTAATATCTCTAACCAACACCATCTCATCATGTCCTTCGTCAAAGATAGCTCCATTGATGAGGTCTTCTAGAGATTCATTGTAGCCACTGGTGAGAAACTTCATTGCCTTAGCTACGCGCTTGGGTGTTTTTAGAAGTCCTTCGCGTTCAGGATCTTCTCCTACTCCCACTAACATTGTCCGCACGGCTTGCATCATCTCATCCATTGTTTCTTCCGACGGTGGATGTATTTTTGGTTCTTTACCGTCATGAGTGTTACGGTCTGGTCGGACATTGATAGCTTCTACTAAGTCGGGAATTAGAGGCGATTGAGAGGTGTTAGAACCATTTGAACCAGCGATAGTCATGATTAAATTTTAGTAATTGGTTAATTGTTAGCACTAAGTTGTCAGTGGTAATTAATCATTTATGTTTTTAAATGATTAATTAATAATTAGAGAACACCAGCATTGGAGATGATAGTCAATTCTTCAATTACTGCTTCTTGTGGTAATAAAACAGTATGCAAAATTGTTGCAGCCACAACTTCTGGAGTTAACATTTGGGAACGGTCAAAGTTAGCCTGAACTGTGGGAGTATCCCAAATTTCAGTATTGACAGAACCAGGACAAATTGCCATAACGCGAATGCCGTTAGCACGTTCTTCTTGTGCAAGAGTTTGGGATAGGAAAAGAAGTCCTGCTTTGCTGACACAGTACGCTCCCCAACCTGGAAAAGCTTGTTTGCCCGCTATAGAAGCAATGTTAATAATTGTACCTTGCCCTTGTTGGCGCATTCCTGGCAAAATGCCCATCATGCACTGAAAGACGCTGGTAAGATTCAAGTTAATTACTTGTTGCCAGTCTTCTAATGATGTTTCACTTAGGTTGCCTGTATACCCAATACCAGCGTTATTAATGAGAATATTTATGTTGCCAAATTCATCAGCTATCCCTTGAATTTTGGCTTTGACTTGGGTAACTTCAGCCAAATCCACACAAAAGGCTTTTGCATCTACTCCTAAGTCCTGTGCAGCTTTAGCTACGGACTCTAATTTATCCTGAGAACGGCTGACCAATGCCACATCTATTCCAGCTTTTGCAAATGCTAAAGCTGTTGCTTTGCCAATTCCGCTACTAGCACCAGTAATTAAGGCGCGTTTTTTTTGCTCAACACTCATAATATTTTCCAACTTTTTGGCAATGCCGTCAGCTAACAGCTACTCGTAAAACCAAGTAAATACAAATGCCTATAGCTGAGAAGATTGTTAAAAATCTTTAAGCAGCCATAGGCAATTATA
The DNA here is from genome assembly GCA_031374905.1 of Dolichospermum sp. OTE_70_metabat_362_sub. Lineage (GTDB taxonomy): Bacteria > Cyanobacteriota > Cyanobacteriia > Cyanobacteriales > Nostocaceae > Dolichospermum. The sequence continues at coordinate 1,727 of JANMGZ010000737.1, read as the reverse complement.
GCATTGCTGTAATTCTATGCCATTTTCTTACTATATTTTTAGTGAGCAAGTTCTGTGAAAACGCCGATGTTGCGGAATTTATCATAACGAAGTTGGCGGCGTTCAGCAGGTGTCAGACGGTTCAACTCGTCTAAATTTTCTAACAAGGCTTGTTTCAAATTAGTAGCCGCTGTTAAGGGGTCAGAATGTGCGCCTCCCAAAGGTTCAGGAAGAATCTGGTCAATAATTCCTAAGTTTTTGAGGTCGTGGGAGATAATTTTTAAGGCTACGGCGGCCAGGTGAGATTTACTGGCATCTTTCCACAAAATTGCGGCGCAAGCTTCGGGAGTAGCTACGGTGTAAACTGAGTGTTCAAACATCAGTAAGCGATCGCCCACACCAATACCCAAAGCCCCGCCAGATCCACCTTCACCAATAACTGTACAAATAATGGGGACATCAAAACTGAACATTTCCCGCAGATTATAGGCGATCGCCTCTCCTTGTCCTTGATGTTCGGCTTCTATGCCTGCCCAAGCCCCAGGAGTATCAATAAAGGTCAAAATTGGCATACTAAACTTATTGGCGTGTTCCATGAGGCGTAGAGCCTTACGGTAGCCCCCAGGAGCAGCCATGCCAAAGTTCCGAGCCACGTTATCTTTAGTATCCCGGCCTTTTTGGTGTCCTAACATCATCACAGGTTGCCCCGCTATGCGGCCAACACCACCAACTAAAGCCGGATCATCGCCGCCACAGCGATCGCCATGCAACTCCATCCATTCATCGCTGATAGACTGAATATAATCTAAAGTGCTAGGGCGACGGGGATGACGAGCTACCTGCAATCGTTGAGATGGTGTCAGACTACTAAAAATCTCCTCGCGCAATTGCGTCGCCCGTGTTTCTAGTTGGCGAATTTGTCCAGAAACATCAACACCATTTTCTTCAGCTAGTTCACGAATTTGGTCAATTCGAGTAGCCAGTTCTGCTAAAGGCTTTTCAAAATCTAACAGTAGCGGTTTGCGCTCAGTGGTTGCCATATTTATATTAGTTGTCAGTTGTCGGTTGTCAGTTGTTGGTTGTCAGTTGTCACTTGTCAGTTGTCGGTTGTCACTTGTCTTCTCTTTGCTACTAACCAATGACCAATGACCAATGACCAATGACTAAACTAGCAATGGTCTAAAACCGTGTTTAATGGACACTCGACCAATTTGCTCCATTTTGTCTACGGTAATCTGATTCCGCCCCCAAGAAAAGTTTGTGTATAACTTCTCAAATTCCAATAGCATTGATTCGGCAAAACAAGCAAATAATTGGCGTCCTGGAACATCCATATTGACTATTTTCATAATTTTCCAGTCAATATCTAGGGAATGCTCCACAATGCCACCATTTAATACACACACCCCCGGATGCTGAATTTTTGTGCCTAAGTTTTTAGGATAGCCACCATCAATTAATAGACAGGGTTGTTTTAATGTTGTTGGGTCAATTTCTACGCCTTTGGGCATACTCGCCACCCAGACAACAATATCCGCCTGGGGTAATGCTTCCTGTAATCCCATGATTTTACCCCGTCCTAGTTCTGCTTGCAGTTCTTGGAGACGTTCTTGATTTCTAGCAATTAATAGTAATTCTTGGACATCTGTTTTTTTATCTAGCCAACGGGTGACTGCGCTACCAATATCCCCCGTTGCACCGCAAACAGCTACAGTTGCTTTAGACAATTCAATTCCTAGTTGTTTAGA
>JANMGZ010000721.1:0-6844 GCA_031374905.1 Dolichospermum sp. OTE_70_metabat_362_sub | reverse complement strand
CGACTTGGTTATTTGCCCTTGACCGTGACACTAAACATGACACCAAGCGACGGGTACAATCCTCTCGAAAACGTTTAGCTGAGGTTTTATCCAATCAATCAATAGTTTGTATAGCTGATATTGAGTGGAGTGCAAAAGATGGTAAAGGCGTGGATGATTTAGTTATAAATAAAGGGATTAGAGCATTTGATTTAGCTTATGCCAAAGCGTTTGCCACAACTCAAAAACAAACTAAATCCGGTGGCTATGATGACTCAATTGATAGCGAAAAAACACAATTACCAAAGCAAGCTGAGATTGCTTTAAAGTTAGCTAACAGGCACAAAGGTAATTTGAAATTCAATGATAGTCGAAATACTTGGTTGTACTATTCCCATGAAATTATTGGAGCTTGGTCGGAGGTTTCTGATACATTCATTGAAAGATTAACATTTAGATTTCTACTAGAAGAGTACAGTGCCGCGTTCAGTAATGGCTATGTTAACGGGATAGCCAAACTACTAAAAACAATCTTGTTTGTAGATAATTGGAAAGAGGCAGATTCCAGCGAATTCTTACCTTTTGAAGATGGAGTATTAAAAATATCCACAGGGGAATTATTGCCCCACGCACCGACTTATAATTTTACGTGGCAACTACCCAGAACATTTAGTAACAGTGGGGTATGGGATAATATAAATCAGTTTCTTGAGGATGCAACTCAGGGTGATAAAAACAAGAGAAGAATACTTGAATGCTTCTGTAATGCAGTCCTAAAAGGACGTTCAGAGCTTCATAAATTCCTGTATTTGTTGGGTAGACCACGTTCCGGTAAAGGAACATTCATGAGACTGTTGATTAGTCTAATTGGTAAAAAGAATATCGTAGGAACTGATTTAAAACAGTGGAATGAGAGCCGATTTGAAACTGCTAGAGCGTTCGGTAAACGATTGGTAGTATTTTCTGAACAAGCGCCATACCCCGAAGATATTTCTAAATTCCTAAGCCTAACAGGACAAGATCCGTTAAGACTTGAGAGAAAGGGTAAAGATGCTGATGAAGATTTTTATTTTCCTGGATTAACATTAATGTGTGGGAATTTAATGGCATTCTCAGGACAGAATTTAAACGCCGTCTTAAAGCGGATGATTATGGTGAAATTCGATAAAATTGTTGTCGAGTCAGAGGTTAAAGATTTCCTCCCATTGTTTGAACAAGAATTATCAGCTTTTACTGAATATCTATTAGCAATTCCTGACGACGAAGTAACCGCAGTTCTAACAGGTAAAACTCACCAAATGAATGAGCTTGATGCTTGGAAAGAACGCATGAAAAACGATTCTGTAGCTAACTGGTTAAACTATCACCTCATTGTCGATCCATTAGCCAAGACGTACATAGGTAACAACAAACTTGAAACAGCAAACGGTGGAACAGCTAAGACTTTCTATGGCAGTTACGCACAACATTGCATTGAGTCGGGTGTTCCTCCAATGGGGAGTCCTAAGTTCTCCCCCAACCTCACCAGTTTGTTGGAATTTTTGGGCTGGCCATTTGTAAAAATAGAAACCAATAAAGGTACTTACATTGAAGGGATACGATTACGTACTGATGAATTTGACGATCATATTCCGAGTTTAGATATGATTCTTGGTCAGAAATTAGACCAAAGAGAGGTCGAGGATATAAGTAGTGGTCGATTGGGTGGTCGATTGAGTGGTCAACTACAACCTTTACCCAGCAAGGATAGTGGTCAAGGTGGTCAACTTTTTGAAAAACTAGCAGAAAAAAATTTAGATGATTGTGTCATCAACTCCGAACTCTCGGTACAACAGCAACAATTACCACAATCTGAACACCCACAACTTCATGATGTAGATGTAATTGGTACAGAAGTAGTACAGCAACCAGAAACAGCACCGGTTGATAAATTTGCCTGTCCAGAACCGGACGAATACTACCGAGAATTTCCTTGCAAGCCGATGAAATTGGTGATAGAAAGTCCTTATGGTGATATCACCGTAGATTGCACCCCTTATCAAAAAATCAAAGCTGGAGGGCATCGTCTACATTTCCTATTCACATTTCCACAAGGCGATAGAGCCGCGGTGACTCAGAAATGTGATTCATTGAAAAAACAGGAGTTAGAAAAGGTATTACGGCGTTCTAACCCTGTACAAAAATTCTGTCAGGCACAGCACAAGCGATGGTCTAAACGAATTGGGGAACTATTCAGGGTCAAAAGATTAAATTTAGACATACATTCAGATGTTGACTTTGAATATGTGACTGCCGAACTGACATTAGTTCCAAATCCACCGTTAAGCCACCAATTCTTGTTCAAAGATACTAATGGAAAAGTTATAGCTGTAAATTTAGGGGATTTTGATGAGTAGTCGGTGGCGTTTGGCTGTGCAATCTGTCTAACTGGGGAATGGGGAATTAATTGTGCGATCGTATCTCGCTAATTCCCCCCGCACTAAAAAACCACCCGCTAGCGCAGATGGAATAGTGGATGGTCAATTAAGTTTATTTGCTGCACAGAATTAATTCTTCCTTAATTCAAGCTTATCTAGTCGATAATCTTGAATTCGATTTTGAGAAACGATTTCATTTCTCAACAATTTAATTTCAGCATTCATATCAGCGACTTTGCTGCCAACAGAGAAGCCTCCAGAAAGGAGATATAAACCCGACTGTGTAATAACGGTTAACCCTGCGACTAGCATTCCTATTCGTTCAGCATTCATATTGATAAATCGTCCACCAAAAATGATTCATAAACCCTGACCGTAATTGATTTAATAACATTTCTTGGTTTGATTTCTAAAGAACAGCCTTTTAATTCTTCTTTAGGGAGAACCAACATTCTTGTTCCCTGCCACAAAGGATATCTCTGACCATCAAACCTACCGTAAACAGTAGATTGAAATGGAATTAGCCAAGCGATTTGTTCCCAGTCTCGACCGGGAACGTCAATACCGATGGCAATTCTCCTATTAGAAAAAGCATGGATGATAATGATTGTGGGTTTGGGATAAACGAACAAATCATTATATTTTCGTTCTGCTATCTTTGCCCACATATCTATACACCTACACTAAAACAACAGTAACTTCTGCTTGTCTATATTGAACATCAAAAGAAGTATCCTGAGTCTGCACACTTGCCTGCAAAAAACGCGCATCTTCCACAGTTCCTTGAACATCTGATAAATCAATGTTCGTCTGGAAAATACTACCATCCCAGTAGCCTGTGACCGTCGAAACCCCGCCAACCATCTCAACCTTCACTACAACGTATTCCATAAATTACCTTTGAATTTTAATCAAAAAAGCCAAATCAATGCAGCCCAAAAACTAGGCCACATACTTAACCCGTCTAGGTGCGTTCACTTTAGAAATTTTCCCGCCGTTATATGTCTTACCGATTAGATCGTCTCTAGCGGTATCGGCCTTGTCCGGAGATACAAGCACTACCGTTGATTGCGTTTTCTTGTTTTTGAGGTAAGTGATCCGAAAAGGAACCATCCCTTGATCAAGCGCATCTTCCCTGTTCTCTGCAACAATGGTTTTGCCTGCTGGAGGAATACCATCATCATCTAACGTCCAGCCCATTTCTGTAGCAATGCCGCTTACTCTGTTTTGAACAGCTTTCAAATAGACACATTTATTAGTCCCAATATCAATCCGGTATTTCGATTTTTTAACTGCCATACATTGTCTCCACTCTTGACGTAATACCTATTCTGGCATTTGGGAATAGCCTCAAACTTCCAGGAACCATATTAAGGTTCCCGATTTTGGAAATGGCTTCATTCTAAACCCAAGTTTTCACGATAGAGTCGTAAAATTGCCCAGTAGTATCCACCAGGGAGACAGGAAAATCTCTGTTATCTAAAATTACATAAGCGTGCCTAAACCTAACCCGCGCAGTTGGTCGCCAGCGCTTTTTGGGTTTTTGTTTTCCATACACTAATTCAGTCCCCACAGGTTTAGTTATTGATGCTTTTTTATATTTATCTGATTTACCAAGCCGCTTAGAATCAAAAGGTAAGTTCAAAACATTGAGAATTTTTTTGATAATATCTTCTCCTTCCTTTTCATTCATAGAGAAAATTTGCAAACATTTCAAACCATGTTCAGGGTCTGTATAAGTAATAATTTCTTTCCCTTTATCAAAGGTAATTCCCTTTTTATTCTCCACAAAGACAGCCGCGACTTTAGCCGCTAAAATTCTCGCTTTTGCGGGAGTAAAAGAAGATTTAGTCTCATCCTTTAACCGAAAAGATATTTCAGCTTCTACAGGCGTTAAACCATCGGGTACACTTTGTCTATCCTGGGAAAAATAGAGAAACACTTGAGGGTGAATTTCGTAAGATTCCTGAAACTGTCTGCACGGAATACCGAACACAGGGGCTAATCCACGAAAAGCATAACCAAGCATTATGTAAAAGTAAAATAATCTTAATAGAGTAATTGTTGAGGTATCCTGGTCCTGGATTGTACAGGCAGTCCGAATTGCGCCCCTGGTGCTGGTAATCTCTGGAGTCCAATTTTGTCCCAAGTCTTTAAAATAGCGTCCCAGCAACTTGTTATGATCACGGCGGATCATGTCTTGTAAATGTTCCCAGTGCGAAAAATTGTCTGGTAAGGACATTTTATTCAGCCTCAATTTTTTCAATAGGATCTGTAATATCTTTCCCTTGAGAAATTTCTTTTGACTCAGTTTCCTTCTGTTTAGTTTGTTGAGCGTCGGAAATTTCTATTCCCTTGATATTGCTAACAGCAGGATCTTCTTTAACAGCCTTGATAAATTCAGTTGTGGAGTCTGTTAAATCTTTTCCTGCTTGAATAATATCAAGCGGGGCTTGGCTAACTTGTAGTAGGAAATCAGCAGATTCCTGTCCATTTTGCAGCTTACCAAATATCCCCCAATGTAAATTTGGATTTGGGTTAAAAACTTCATAGGCTTTATCACCCACTGCACCATAATTCCTCAATGCGTTTCCTATTTTGGCGTTTTGACCTGCTACTAATTCAACTCCATTGAGGATAGTATTATTCATATTTGTAACGCTTCCCGCTACGTTCGCTGATGCTTGATAAACTCTATTGGCTTTGAGCCAAGCTTTAGAAAGTTCTACATAATTTTCTTGTCCAATGGCGGAGATAATTATATCTCTAAATTCGTTGCCAAGCACTTCATTTAAATCTATTGCTTTATTTTCATCATCTTTTAGCCCAATTAAAGATAGTCCGTTTTCAATGACTGATAACAACGTATCTCCCAATTGACCACTTAACATAACAGCATTGTGAAGCGTTACCCACAGAGTTAACATCCCTAATGCTTTATCTAATTGCAGCCATTTAAATCCTTTGGTCAATTTTCCTGACAAGCCACCAGGGATAAAATCTCCCATACGTCTTAAAATCTCAATCAACATTGCGGTTTGACCTGCGTCGTTAGCTTTGTCAATTTTGTCTCCCAAATCATTTTTAGCTTGATTAACTGCATTAGTGGCATTATTTCCAGCGGTAACAGACGGAAGCTGACACTGCGGATTACAAACCTTATCCTGTACGATATTTCCTATTTGCGGAATAGTGGGAATTAGTGGAGCAACCACACCGGGGATTTTACCAACAGTTGCATCTGGAATTTTGCCAACAATAGCAGGAATCCCGGCAATCATTGGAATTAAATCGTCAAGTTTTTTGTTTAATTCTGGAATGATTGGTGCAATAACTTTTAATTTATCGTTAGCTTCTTTATCCACAGTTTCGCGTTCTCCTAGCCGTCGTTTAATGTCTGCTATTTCTTTATCAATTGCGGATTGGTTAGATATCAGAGGTGCTACTTTTTTATCTATATCGGGTATTGTCACCTGTCTTTCTGCTGCGGCTTGTTTAGTTAGCTCTTCAGTTCTGCTAATGAGTCTCTGTACATCATTAACACCTGACCGCATTCGTTCATAATCTATTTGTCTCAGTCTCTCTAATTCTGCTGTTTTAGTAGGGGAAAATGATGGTCCGTACTGTGAGACAAATACCTCCAGTGCGGCTTTCCGTGCAAACTCTTCTCCTATCTCAGACAAAGCTTTTTGTCGTGCGTCTAAACTATCAAAAAGACTCCCAAACCTATTTTTCGATTCTTGTAGCGACTTATTCCACTTCTGATCTAATTGTTTTTGTAGCCTGTCTAACTTTGTGTCTTCCGAATAATTATATCCCCTCTTTATTTCCCCTAAATCAATAGTCGGTTTATAAGCATATTTTCGTGCGTACTCTTCTGCTATTGGTGGGACTGCTTGAATTATTTCATTTTTAATTAAGCCTAATTTAATTCGTAAATCAGTTATTTGTAAATCATTTATCTCACCTCGTCTAATAGCTTCAATCGCTTTGTCTAGAGCTAACTTTGAATCATTAATAGCTTTGTTAGCTTTTTCAATTGCAGAGTTAGCCTTATCCTTAGCGTCCTTAATTAATGATTCAGCGTTTTCAATTCTTTTTTGCAGCCTCAGTAATGCTGCTAAAGTTGACGATGTAAGAAAAGCTATCTCACTTTTTATTAAAGCCTCCAGCCTTTGCATAGCGGCTTTACTCCGTTCCACTACATAATTAATTTCTTCATTTAATTCTCTAAAGACGCGAACTACATCAGACTTAACTTCATTTATCTCTCTGTATAACCTCGATATATCGTTTTTGGTGGTCTCTATATCTTGTTTGACTTTATTTAGTTGAGCTTCAATTTGAAAAAACCTAAAATTAGTATTTTGTCTTAATTGGCTAATTTCAAAGTTAGCAATTTCCACATCTCTACTAGCTTTATCAGCCTTGATAAATGCCCTTGACGC
>JANMGZ010000712.1:0-3940 GCA_031374905.1 Dolichospermum sp. OTE_70_metabat_362_sub | reverse complement strand
CTGAAGATTGGGAAAAAGTCAAAACTTACCTAACAGATGACCTGTTTTATAAAGTTGGTTCAGGTGAGCCAATGTATGGACCAAATGCAGTTGTAGACTTCTTTAAACACATCTTTAAAACTACCGCCAAGTTTTCTGGTCATAATGCTCGCAAAATTTGGATAGAGCCAGATATTATCACCATTGAAATGGATGCTAAATACGAAATGGTTGGTAGTAAGAAACATGTTACAGTAGCCTGTTGCGATATCTATCGGATGCGCGGAAATAAGGTCAGTGAATGGCGGGTTTATGCGGATATGACCCCTTGGGGTGAAACTGCTGGCAAAGTAGTTTCTCTCGATCAGAAAAAAAGTGTAACTACAGTGATGGTTGTATTTTCAGTAGAACCATCACAACAGCAACATCTGCTGAATAATATCACGAATTATGGTGGTTCTCATGTGAAGTATCAGCCCGGTTTCATATCATCTACCTTACACCGAAGTGTAGATGGAACAAGGGTCGTTAACTATACTCAATGGCAATCCCGTGAAGACTACGAAAATTTTGCCAGAAATTCTATGTCCAAAGCACCTGAAATATTTAAGACGTTTCCTCCAGATATTCACATCTATGAAATTGCGGAGCAAACTGTACAATAGGACTGAAGCATTGTCTTCATCGATAAAATTCCTGTTCTCTTACTCGAGATGACTTAACAAAAAAATCTTTTTGGTAATAGTGAACTTTGAGAATTTGTCCTGTGGTTGCAATTACCTTAACCAATTGGAAACAAGGTATTTGTATATCATAGAAAAAATCAAATCGTCAAGATTTTGGCTGGAGCTTGGGTAAACTTAGGCAAACTTTCCTAGCTTCAGCCTTTGACGAAGTTTATTGAACTTCAAAAAAGTAGTTTGGTAGATTCTATTACTTCCAAGAATAACCAAGAATTTAAGACAATATGAAAACTGAAAACAAAGGTAAAATCGGTGTACTCATTGAAGAACATTTTGACGGCACAGAATTCCGCCGTTTTAATGAATATTTCCCCCAACAGGGTTATGAAGTAGAATATATTTCCCATTTATGGGGAAACAAAGAACTACACTTTGGTTCAAACCCCGAAAATGATCAAGTAGAATATCATGTTACTGTCACCACAGAAGTTAAAGATATAAACCCCAGTGACTATAAAGGCATTATTTGTATCGGAGCTTATGCAATGGATAGGCTCAGATATCAAGTCAATGTCAAAAAAGGTGAAAAAAATCAAGCTCCTGCCGTGGTTTTTCTCAGAAATGCAGCAAATACCGCTAATGTAAAATTAGGGACTATTTGCCATAGTTTGTGGTTATTTTGTGCAGATCCAGACCTAATTAAAGGCAAAAAAGTCACCTGCGCTCATAACATCATCTGTGATGTAGAAAATGCTGGAGCAGACGTTGTTTATGAAGGTGATGTTACTGTTGATTTAGTTATTGATGGTAATCTGATTACAGGCAAACATCCCGGCATGGTAGACCAATTTATGGAAATTTTTGTCAAAGAAATTGAAAAAAATTAGTTTTGTTCATCCATAATTTAACCTAATTAATTCTTACCAAAACGAGGAAATCTTATGACCACAAAAGTGGATTTTACCTTTTCTGATCTCATCGCTGGATACGTTACCCAATATGACGGTAACAGCGATACCTTTGGACTGAAAACTTCTGATGGCAGAGAATTTGAAGTTAAAATTAGTCCCATGGCCTATGCGAAGTTAATTCAAAACTTTGACGAAGGCTATCCTGATGCAACTGCCAACATGAGAGCCATGCTATTACCAGGAAGGTATTTATTTACCTATGGGGTATTTTATCCAGACAAAGATATCTTTGATGCTAAACAGATAGTTTTTGCCGGTCGTCAGAAAACAGATTACGTTTTCGAGAAACAAGATTGGTGGGTAAAACAGGTTAATGCTTTAGGCAAATTTTACCTCAAAGCTCAATTTGGTGATGGTGAATACGACTATCGCAAATATCGCACTACATTAAATCTTAGTGGTATACAGTCAACCACCAATTTCCGTCAAGAAACCGATACTATTTCTCGTCTAGTCTATGGTTTCGCTACTGCTTTCTTGATGACTGGTAATGATAGTTTCCTCAAAGCCGCAGAACGTGGGACTGAGTACCTGCGGGAACACATGAGGTTTGTAGATTTAGACGAAGGGATTGTCTACTGGTATCACGGGATTGATGTCAAGGGAGAAAAAGAAGATAAAATCTTTGCTTCCGAATTTGGGGATGATTACTATGCTATCCCTGCTTATGAACAAATTTACGCTCTAGCGGGTCCGATTCAAACCTATCGTTGTACTGGTGATCCCCGCATTATGGATGACACGGAGAAAACGATTAAGCTCTTTAACGAGTTTCTGCTCGACAAAGGCGAACATGGTGGATATTTCTCTCACCTTGATCCATTGACATTAGATCCTCTCAGCGAGTCATTAGGACATAATAAGGGAACAAAAAACTGGAACTCCGTCGGTGATCATGCCCCAGCCTATCTAATTAACCTGTGGTTAGCAACAGGTAAACAAGAATATGCCGATATGTTGGAGTATACCTTCGACACTATTGAAAAGCGCTTCCCTGACTATGAAAACAGTCCATTTGTGCAAGAAAGATTCTTCCAAGACTGGTCTCATGATCAAAGTTGGGCTTGGCAACAAAACCGCGCTGTCGTCGGTCATAACCTGAAAATTGCCTGGAATTTGATGCGGATGCAAAGCCTCAAAGCTAAGGATAGCTATGTCAATCTCGCTCAAAAAATTGCTGACATTATGCCAGCAGTGGGTAGTGATCAACAACGTGGTGGCTGGTATGACGTTGTAGAACGCACCCTTGGTGAAGGTGAAGAGCATTATCGCTTTGTTTGGCACGATCGCAAAGCTTGGTGGCAACAAGAACAAGCAATATTAGCTTACCAAATTCTCGCAGGTATTCTTGATAACAAAGAATATCACCGTTTAGCCCGTGAATCCGCAGCATTTTATAACGCTTGGTTTTTAGATTTAGAAGAGGGTGGGGTTTACTTTAACGTTCTCGCTAACGGTATTCCCTATCTAGCTGGGGGTAACGAAAGAGGTAAAGGTTCTCACTCCATGAGTGGTTATCACTCCTTTGAACTATGTTATTTAGCAGCAGTTTATACAAACCTGCTAATTACCAAACAACCAATGGACTTTTACTTTAAACCTATTCCCGGTGGATTCCCTGACAATATTCTCCGCGTATCACCAGATATTTTACCACCCGGTAGCGTGAAAATTGGTAAGTGTGAAATTGACGGCGAACCTTACAGCAACTTCGATGCAGAAGCTTTAACCGTCACCTTACCCAAAACCACCGAACGGGTTAAAGTTAAAGTGCAGATTGTGCCTGTATAACTAAAGATGGAAGAATGGGGGAAACCCTCTCCTTCTTCCCCATATCTAAATACAAATCTACTGGAAGTGGGCAAGATGGAAGAACCTAAAATCACGATTAATATCACAACGATTGAAGACATAAACATCGTTGTTCTCAAAGGTGATATAGATGCCAGTACAGCATCATCGGTGACAGAAAAAGTTTTACCTCTAGTTGAACCAGGAAGTAAAATTCTACTCAATATGACAGGGGTAGAATATATGTCCAGTGCTGGTTTGCGGACTCTTCTCACCATTCATCGGCAAATAACAGTCAAAGAAGGCAAATTAGTATTGGTGGGTTTGGTACAGGACGTTAAAGACACAATGGATGTAACTGGATTTCTAGAGCATTTTGTCACTACTACAGACCTAGAATCAGGATTAAAAGCCCTTAAATAAGGAAAAGTTTAATGGAAAGAATTGATGTTCATCCAACGCATACTTATGAAGGGTTTAAATTACGCAACGGAAAACCATTTCCGTTTGGTGCAA
>JANMGZ010000686.1:0-13253 GCA_031374905.1 Dolichospermum sp. OTE_70_metabat_362_sub | reverse complement strand
AAGCTGTAGAAGGTCTAGTAGCAGGACTATATCACTATGAACCTCGTGGTCATGGGTTACAGTGGGTGAGTGATGCAGTGCCAACAGATTTTGTAGAACCATTATTACAGCAAGATTACATTCTCAATGCCAATGCTCTGTTTGTGTTCACATCGGTTTTTATGCGTTCAATGGGCAAATATGGGGCGCGGGGATATCGTTTTGCACTTTTGGAAGCTGGTCATCAAGCTGAAAATATCTGTTTAATGGCTGGGCAATTGGGGCTGGATAGTCTTTGTATTGGTGGATTTGATGACATGAGTTTAAACGCTATGTTGGGGATTGATGGGCAACGTCACGCGGCTATTTACTGTGTTGCTGTTGGCACGAAAGGATGAGTTTGAATTATTCTTTGCCTCCTGTAAAGGTAATACCTTGAATTAAGTAGCGGTTAAAGAAGGCATAAATGGCTAAACCGGGTAAGGTAAATACCATTGAAGCTGCCATAATGTAGTTCCAATAGCTGATATATTGACCTTTAAAGGTGTTTAACCCCAAGGGTAAGGTAAACATTTCTGGGTCAAAAAGAATGACTACAGGAAGTAAAAAGTTATTCCAACTACCCATAAATACAAAAATTGCTTGTGCGGCTAATGCTGGTCTAGCTAGAGGTAAAACTATGTACCAAAAAATCCCCCACGTATTTAAACCATCTAGTTGACTAGCTTCTTCTAATTCTCTAGGGAAATTAACAAAGAACTGCCGCATCATAAAAATAAAAGTAGCATTAACCATACTCGGAACTATCATCCCTGGGTATGAGTTTAACCAACCGATGGTTTTTAAAATTAAAAATGTGGGAATCAGGGTAATTTGTGCTGGTACTACTAGGACTGCCAAAATTAGGAAAAACCAGAACTGTTTACCATGAAAATGCAATCTAGCGAGGGCATAACCTGCCATTGAATTAAATAGCAAGTTTAAAATTGTGACACTAATGCCAATAATTGCACTATTAAATAACCACCGCCAAAATAAGGGTTCTTGCAGAAATATTTGTTTGTAATTATCGAGAGTAAAATGTTTGGGGATAAAATTAAATTCACCACTGATAATTTCCGAGAGGGGCTTAAATGATGCGGAAAATGCCCAAAGAAAGGGAATTATGGTGATGATTCCATAAACTGTGAGGAAGATATATAATAGAACTTTTAAGCAGGAAACATAAAGAATTTTATTCAAATTTTATCACCTCCAAAAAATTGTCTCTGAATTAATGTGAAGGTAATAATTACAGATGCTAGTAAAAAGGCAATTGCTGCACCATATCCCATTTGTAAATTCCGAAATACGGTTTGATAAATTAGCAAAACTAAGGTGAGAGTAGCGTTATTTGGTCCACCAGTTCCTCCAGAAAATATATAAGATTGATCAAATAATTGAAAAGTCCCAATTATTCCCATGGCCATGACAAAGAAAGTCACAGGTTGCAATAAAGGCAAGGTAATATAAAGAAACTGTTCCCAACTATTAGCACCATCAAGTTCTGCTGCTTCGTAAAGGGTTTGAGGAATATCCTGTAAAGCTGCTAAATAAATCACCATAAAAAACGGTGCTGTTGACCAAATATTCATGATCATAATCCCTTTGAGGGCAACAGATGGATCTCCTAACCAATTATAAATAGGTAATTTTAGAAAGGCTAAAAAATTGTTTAGCAGTCCATTTGTGTTATAAATCCACATAAAAATTAGCGTCAAAACTGCTGAAGATGTAACTGTTGGTAAAAAGTAAAGAATCCGCCACCAATTTTTGCCGCGAATGCCAGAATTGAGTGTTACAGCTAAACCTAAAGCTAAAATAGTTTGAGTGGGAACAACAACGGCTACATATTCGGCGGTATTTTTTAAAGCAATTCCTACTCTTTCATCTGTTAGCAATCTTTGGAAATTACCCAAGCCGAAAAAACGGTAATGAATCCCTCCCAACATTTGCACTTTATGTAAGGAAAGAAATACAGCATAAAGAATAGGCAAAATTACAAATGTGCCTAAAACTAAAATACTGGGAGTTATGAATAAATAAGCTGTTAAATTTTCTCTGATTTGTCTATTACAGCGATTTTCGGGTAGATGAAACACATTTTTATATCTCACGCAGAGGCGCAGAGGTGCAGAGGAAGAAAGGAAGAGGAAAAATTAGAGAATCCTACATATCTGCCTGAATTTGTTGGTTGGCTGCGGTTTGTGCTTTTAACATTGCCTGTTTTAATGGTTGTTGTCCTAGCAAAACACTAATAAATTGATTATCAAAATTGTTGATAATTGCAGCAGGATACTTACCTAATTGCCAGGGTGTAGCATAATCAACTCCTGCTACTAATGATGATCTGAGAGGGTCTTGATCATAGCCTAATTGCTGTGCTACTGATTTACGGGCTGGTAATGCAAATCCTTTACTTGTCCATTTTTTCATGCCTTCTTTACCTGTTAAATAGGAAATGAGTTTCCATGCTTCCACTTTATGCTGTGTTTGTTTATTCATGACATAAGCAACAGTAAAAACCATTGTGGATTTCTGGTTATTAATTTTAGGAATCTCGGCTGTAGCAAATTCTAGTTTGGGAAAGGTTTCTTGCAAGTAGGGAATTGCCCAATTCCCCTCAATTACCATTGCTACTTTATTTTGTCCAAACATTTCACTCCCGGAATTTGTACCGACATCAGATTTTTGAGCGGAAGTTCGATCTTTTTGATATTGGTTAATTACTAATTCTAAACCTTGTAAACCTGGATTATTGGCAAAGGTAGCATAACCATTTTTATCAATAATTTCTCCGCCAAAAGCGGTAATTTTATATGCCTGACGCGCTAATTCGGGAATTTCTCCAAAGCCATATTTATTAAGTTTGCCTGTTAATTGTTTTGCATAGCTGCGGAGTTGTTCCCAGGTAGTTGGAGGACTGGTTAAACCAATTTGATTAAATGCTTGTTTGTTATAAAATAGAGCTAGGGTAGAATAATCTTTAGGTAAACCATAAATATAATTTTGGTATGTAAAATTCTTGAGTAGGTTCGGTTCTATGTCTGTGAAGTCAAATTTGGGGGTAATGTATTTATCAAGGGGTTCTAGGACGTTCTGACTCATTAAAAAAGGGGCTTCTAATGCGTCGAGATAAAATACATCTGGTGCGGCTTCTCCTACTAAACGAGTTTTAATTACATCCATGTATTGATCTGCGATCGCTTCATATTTGACTTTGATCTGGGGATATTGCTTTTCAAAGTCTTGGATTACCTGTTTTAAAAGTTTTTGTTCTAAAGGATTACCTGTCCAACCACTGAGTTTAACGGTAATCAATGGGGGTGGTTTTGGTAATAGCAGATTCTGACAACCAATAATAGCGATCGCTATTGTTATTACCAATAATAAAAAATTAAATAATCTCTTTTTTCTCACGATTTCATAAAGATTAATTTAGAATTGATTTGCTTGTATTAGTACACATTTGAATTATATATAGGATTCCTATTTGAGTTATGAACTAGTTTTTTTAACTAACCACAGAGGCACAGAGGACACAGAGATAGGAAAATAAGAGATGTGATACCTACGGCACGCTTCGCGAACACATTTCATTTAGGATTGCTATATACTAATTTTAATCTCAGAGGCTCAGATCACAAAGTCTTTACTCCTGACTGCTGAAGGCTAAAAGCCGCTATCTTAACTTATTTCAAAATCTGATATAGATCATCTCTCTATAGGTCAGGTTTAAGTTACTAAAGGGGTTATTACTAGCAATACCTTGTCCATTTTTTGTAGGTTGGGTTAAGCGACAGCGCAACCCAAAAAATGCGTCGGGTTATAGCTTCGTTGATATTTAAAAAAGCACAGTGGGATGGTAAGTGAGGAAAAATGTGATCCATGGGTCACATTTTTCTTTTAATTTCGAGATCACATGATTGTAAAATAGAAAAAAAGCCCGGAGGTAGAATTACGGTTTACGCACGTCCCCTAGCCAAATTAATCGAACAATTGCAACGGCTACCCGGAGTTGGTCCCAAAAGCGCCCAACGTTTAGCTTTGCATATTTTAAAAAGACCAGAAGCAGAAGTAGAAGCTTTAGCTCAAGCACTTGTTGACGCAAAAAAACAGGTAGGTTTATGTAAAGTTTGCTTTCACCTTTCCTCAGATCCAGTCTGTGAAATTTGTCGTCACCCACAGCGAGATAATACAACTATTTGCGTAGTTGCAGATTCCCGCGATGTGATTGCATTAGAAAAAACTCGTGAATATAAAGGTAAATATCATGTTTTAGGTGGCGTAATTTCCCCAATGGATGGTATCGGACCCGAACAGTTAAATATTCAACCTTTAGTGAGACGGGTAAGCGAACAAAAACCTCAAGAGGTGATTTTAGCTATTAGTCCTAGTATCGAAGGAGAAACCACAACATTATATATCGGTCAATTACTAAAACCATTTACTAAAGTCACCCGCATAGCCTTTGGTTTACCCGTTGGTGGTGATTTAGAATATGCTGATGAATTAACTTTAGCAAGAGCGTTAGAAGGACGAAGAGAGCTAGATTAAAGGTAGCAAATTTTATTACCAAAATGTTTTTTACCAATTCCCTAGAAAATCAACTTCAAGAGTATCACAATACCATTAACATTCAGCCAAATAATGTTAATGCTTATGTCCGTCGCGGAATGGTTTATTTTAAATTAGGAAAAATTGCCGAATCAATTCAAGATTTTGATCAAGCAGAAAAGTTAGATATTGAAATTACTCCTTATCTTTGGCAACGTGGGTTAAGTTATTATTATGCAGAACGATTTGCGGAAGGTGCAAAACAGTTTGAAATAGATTTAACTGTTAATGCTCAAGATGTAGAAGAAACTGTATGGAGATATCTTTGTATAGCCAGATTATCAGGTGTTACAGAAGCCCGCAATTCTTTATTACCTGTGAAAAATGATCCTCGGAAAATCATGGAAGCTATATATAATTTCTTTGCAGGTAATTTTAGCCAAGATGATGTTTTGAATGTGGGAAAATTGGGAGGATTAAAAGGTAAGTTTTACAGTCATCTTTATTTGGGTTTATATTATGAAGTTGAGAATAATGTGGAGTTAGCGCAGGAATATATAGTTAAAGCCGCTGATAAGTATAAAATTGATGATTATATGTGGTATTTAGCAGTAGTACATCAGCAATTACGAGAGTGGAAGTAATATAAATTATAATATCTCCCGAAATATAGCATTTCCGGCGTTGGTGAATGAAGGTATGATTTTTTCTCACGCAGAGGCGCAGAGGCACTGAGAGTAAGAGTTTGAGAAATAGAATGTTTGAGTTTCATACTTCAATCCAGCAACGCCACATTTCCTAATCTAATGAACTACAAAATTATCTGTGTTCATCTGCGTTTATCTGCGTTTAATTCTGACTTCTTGTACCTCACTAGCATGGGAATTGCTATAAATCGTGAGTCAGATTTTAGAAATTAATGCGGCGATAAACTTCAGCAAGGGGGACTTCTACGTTTAAATTATGTAGTAATATAGATTGCTCAAGATGATCATAAACTTGCCATTGCCAGCGAACTGCTTGCAGCAGCGCTGGTTCCCTCCGGGACGCTCCGCGAACGCTATCGCTACTATCATCAAGTTTGTGATACTGCTCAATATATGGTTCAGTTTGGCTAACTAGCAAATATTCGCAAAAGCTAGGAAGTGAGCGATATTTTCTAAATTTTTCGCCTCTGTCATAACCTTCAGTAGAGGATGAAAGAACCTCAATAATTAATAAAGGGTTGAGAATTTCATCGGTGCGCTCGCCGTTCAATTGTGGTTGTCCATCCACTACCATTAAATCAGTGTAAGTCCCACAGTTGTATTCGGGAATCCAAACACGCAAATCGCTATTATATAAGCGAAAATTGGTATCTCTGAGCAAAAACCCCAAGTAAATTAACAGGTTACTAGCGATCGCACTATGAACTTCTGAACCTCCAGCCATTGCAATAATTTCTCCGTTACGATATTCATGTCTTTGGGCGGCGGTTTCCTCCATTACCCTATATTCTTCAAGGCTGAAGTGAGTTGTTGTTATATCCTGGGTAATACTGGGGGGACTGGTTTGAGTAATAACCACGATCAAACCTCACGAATAATTGGTTTTATTTTAAGATAGTTCTTCCTTATCAACCTTATGATAACAAATTTTAAATCAATTGTCAAGACCTTAAATACAGTTTTTCGCGCTCGACAAGATTTGAGGAATCGCTGCTTTGATATCCTACAATAGTGAATAAATAAAATTAGGAGTTATCAGTAGTGCCTGAAGAGACTAAGACCCATTGCTTCGTAGTTGGCATTGGGGCTTCTGCGGGAGGACTACGTGCATTAGAAGAATTTTTTGATAATATGCCCGCAGATAGTGGAGCAGCCTTTGTTGTGGTGCAACACTTGTCTCCAGACTTTAAAAGTTTAATGAAAGAACTGCTAGAACGTCGCACTCGCATGATAGTCAAGCGGGTACAAAGCGGAATGCAGATTGAAGCAAATACAGTATATTTAATTACGCCACAGAATAATTTAGTTGTTAATGATGGGATTTTAGAGTTAATTCAACAAAGTGAACCGCCGCGACAACAACCGAATTTCCCGATTGATATTTTTCTCGATTCTCTGTCTAGGGATAGAGGAGAACAAGCAATAGCTGTGATTCTCTCAGGAACGGGAAGTGATGGGACAAGGGGGATACAGAGTATTAGCGAGTCCGGTGGGTTAACGTTTGTCCAGTCACCGGGGACAGCAGAATTTGATGGAATGCCCCAAAGTGCGATCGCTACAGGTATAGTTGATCAAGTGCTACCACCGGCAGAAATGGCGCGGACGATTTATGAAATCATCCAAATGCAGCGTCAAGGGGCGACACAGGGGGAATCCCTACTTCCAGAATTAGAATCAGAGAAGCTTCGCGCGATTATTCAAATTCTTAATCAATACGAAAAACTCGATTTTTCCTATTATAAACCCAGCACCCTCAGCCGTCGGATTTACCGCCGTTGTTCTTTGAGTGGGCATAATCTTTTAGATGAATATGTAAAATATTTAACCACCTCCAGCGAAGAACGGGCGTTGCTGCGAGATGATTTAATGATTGGGGTGACAAGGTTTTTCCGGGATTCTCAAGCCTGGGAATACTTGGATACAGAAGTATTACCAGAACTGATTAGACCTTTGGAAAATGGTCAACAGTTAAGGGTGTGGGTGACAGCTTGTGCTACTGGGGAAGAAGCCTATTCTATGGCGATTTTGATGGATGAAGTCATCAACCGTTTAGGTAAACAACTGAGTGTGAAAATTTTCGCAACGGATATAGATGCAGCCGCTTTAAGCAAAGCCGCAGAAGGGATTTATCCTGAAGGTATTAGTCTTGATGTTTCTCGTCATAGGTTAGAAAAATATTTTACCTTCCGTAACCGTAATTTCCACGTATCACGGGCGTTGCGGGAAATGATTATTTTCGCTCCTCACAACTTAGCGAAAAATGCGGGATTTACGCGAATGCACCTGATTAGCTGCCGTAATGTCCTAATTTATATGCAGCCTATTTTGCAACAGCACGTAATGAGAATGTTGCATTTTTCCTTAATGCACAAAGGCATTTTATTGTTAGGTGCAGCGGAAACACCGGGAGAATTAATTGAGGAATTTAGTCCCCTGTATGAGAAATATAAAATTTATCAAAAACGGCGAAACATCCGTTTACCCATTTTAAATCAAAATTTAGAATATATAACTCCTGTTGTTTCCCGTCCTAGTCAAACTAAAAAAGGTACAGTCCAGTTTGATCCTGCTTTAGGAGCAGCTTTTAGTGCTTTTGTTCGCCGCAGACAATGTACCTGTCTTCTCGTCAATGATGATTTGGAACTGTTTCACGTTGTTACGGATACAGTAGCAATTATGCAAGTTCCAGAGGGACAGATGACGAGAGCGATCGCAGATTTAGTCCCCCAAACTCTGAAATTACCCATTAACACCGCTCTACATCGCGCTAAACGGGAACGGAAAACCGTCCTTTACGGTAATATTCACTTAAATCAGGGCGATTTGATTCGCAGTGTTAATTTAGAAGTTACCTATCATCCGGGAGATACCCGAATGACGGATTTCTTTATGTTAATTATTGAAAATGAAGAACGTCCTTCTTTACCAAACCGTCCTGAAGCCTTTCAACAAGATGCAGAAGCAACTCAACGCATTCTCGATTTAGAATACGAATTGCAGCAAACTAGGGAAAATCTTCAAGCCACTATTGAGGAATTAGAAACTACCAACGAAGAACAGCAAGCTACTAATGAAGAATTACTGGCTTCTAATGAAGAATTGCAAAGTACCAATGAAGAACTTCATTCCGTTAATGAAGAACTATATACAGTTAATACAGAATACCAAACCAAAATTCGTCAATTATTAGAATTGTCCAACGACGTAGATAATTTGCTGCGAAGTAGTGAAATTGGCGTAATTTTCCTAGATCGAGAATTGCGAATTCGTAAATTTACCCCAGCAGCTACAACTGCTATTAACCTGTTAGAAACTGATGTTGAACGTCCGATTCAGCACATCACCTATAATATGAATTGTCCCAATCTGCTGGAATTATTACAGCGGGTAGTGGAAACAGAACGTCCTATTGAACAAGAAGTAAAATTAAATAACACTGAACATCATTTATTAATGCGTTTGTATCCATATCTTAGAGATGATGGCCAAACAGATGGGGTGGTAATTACTTTTGTAAATATTAATGAAATCAAGCAAGTACAGGAAGCTCTACAACGCCGCACTGAGGAATTAGAAAAACTCTATAATACAAATCCGGTGGGGTTGGTACTCCATGATCAAGAATTACGGTTTGTGCGAATTAACGAAGCAATGGCGGAAATTAATGGTTTACCAGCTAATGCACATATTGGTAAAAAACTGGGAGAAGTATTACCAGATTTAGCTAATCGGGTTGAACCGATTTTACATCAAGTATTAACAACGGGAAAACCAATCCGCAATATGGAAATTTCCGGGTTTACACCTGCTCAACCCCATATCCAAAGAGATTGGATTGCTAGTTATTATCCCGTTAATCAACCCGACGGGGGTAAGGCTGTGAGTGCGGTAGTTGTGGAAATTACTGAACTCAAACAAGCACAGACGGCTTTGCGTCAAAGTGAAGAACGATTACGGGCTTTGATGAACTCTAGCCAAACCATTTTATTTAGTTGTCAACCTACTGGAGATTATCGAGCTACTTTAATTAGTGATAACGTGCAGTTAATTTTGGGTTATGCTCCAGAAGTGTTTTTAGATGAAGCCGGGTTTTGGTATGATTATATCCATCCTGAAGATCGAGATCGCGTTTTGGCAGGATTAGCTAGTTTAGAAGCTGATAATACCTATTCCTTAGAATATCGTTTGCATTGTGCTAATGGTGATTATCGCTGGTTTTTTGCCCAGTTGCGGTTAATTAGAGATCAAGAAAATTATCCGTTAGAATGTGTGGGCTATTTAGTTGATATTAGCGATCGCAAAACCGCAGAAAAAATTCTCGAACAACAAGTACAACGCGAACGACTATTAAAACAAATCACCGACGAAATTCGCCTCAGTCTCGAACCGCAAAAAATATTTGAAACTTCTGCAAACCGTATTGGTGAAGCTTTTGGCGTGAATCGTTGTCTCCTGCATACTTATGAAATTGAACCCACAGAACATTTACCAATAGTAGCAGAATATTTGAGTGGTAATGTTCCATCTATCGACGGATTATTGGGACCAATTGCGGGAAATCCCCAAATTAATCAACTTCTCCAACAAGATACAGCGATCGCTATTGATGATGTATTTACTGATCAATTTGTATCATCAAGAACAGAAATATCTCAACAAATTGGACTCAAATCAATATTAGCAATTCGCACATCGTACCAAGGAAAAGCCAACGGGCTGATTTGTTTACACCAGTGCAATCATCAACGCCACTGGATTACTGAAGACATCGCCCTGTTAGAAGCTGTAGCTGCTCAAGTGGGAATTGCGATCGCTCATGCTAAACTTTTACAACAAGCCGAACAGCGACAAATAGAACTAGCTCAACACAACTTAGCCTTAGAAGCAGCCACCGAAAAAGCTCAAGCAGCCAGTCGTACCAAAAGTGAATTTCTCGCCAACATGAGCCATGAAATTCGCACTCCCATGAATGCTATTTTAGGATTTTCCGAACTATTACAAAGTCTTATCAGTGACGATTTAGCCCAAAGTTATCTCCAAGCCGTTCAAACCAATGGCCGCACCCTGCTCACCTTAATTAACGATATCCTCGATTTATCCAAAGTTGAAGCCGGGAAACTCAAACTCAACTATGAATCTGTGAATCTTCCCTCACTCCTCAAAGACATTCAACAAATGTTTTTGCAAAGAGCTAAAGAAAAAGGACTATTTTTAAATCTGCAAATTAATGATTCCCTTCCCGTAGAAATATATATTGACGAAGTTAGGCTGCGGCAAATTTGCGTAAATGTCGTTGGCAATGCCATTAAATTTACAGAAAAGGGTGGCATTACTATCAATGTTCGCAGTCGCATTAACCCTAGTATCCAGAATCACGCACATTTAGAAATTGCTGTTTCCGATACTGGTATTGGCATTTCTGCACGAGATCAAATCTTGATTTTTGATGCTTTCCGTCAAAGTCAAGGACAAAGTAATCGCAAGTATGGGGGAACAGGGCTAGGATTAACCATTAGCCGCAGACTGACGCAAATGATGGGTGGTACAGTTGAGGTGATGAGTGAGTTGGAACATGGTAGCACCTTCACTATCATATTTCCCGAAATTACAGTTACTCAAACTACGGCAATTTCACCATCTTCAACCCTAAAGAACCATGATTTAAGTCAATTTCCCGCCTTAAAAATCCTCATTGTTGATGACGTACAATCTAATAGAGATTTACTTTACGCCTATTTTAATTCTACTCCTCATCAAATCATCATGGCAGACAATGGAGCGATCGCTCTCAAATTAGCCATAGAACATCATCCTGACCTGATATTACTAGATTTAGTGATGCCGCAAATGGACGGACAAACAGTTTTGCAAGCTCTCAAGCATAACTCCTCCACAGCGGATATTTGCGTGGTTATGGTGACAGCTTCTATTCAAGAGCAGGATTTTGAAGAATTACAACCCCTTGCTCAAGGATTTTTACGTAAACCAGTTAGTCGTCAGCATCTTTTTGATGAGTTGCAACGTTTATTTCCCTCACAGTTATTAGCAGGGTCAAAACCTACTTCCCCGCTACAAACTACCGCTGTAGCAATGTCGCCCCAAGCCTTAGAGAAGTTACCAGAACTGATAAAATTATTACAACAGGAAGAAGCATCTGTTTGGAAAACCTTGCATCAAACCCTGTTAATTGACCAATTACG
This sequence comes from Dolichospermum sp. OTE_70_metabat_362_sub, assembly GCA_031374905.1. Classification (GTDB taxonomy): domain Bacteria; phylum Cyanobacteriota; class Cyanobacteriia; order Cyanobacteriales; family Nostocaceae; genus Dolichospermum. The sequence goes on along the minus strand of JANMGZ010000686.1, from coordinate 1,771 downwards.
AGCTTTTGCACTGAGATTGCAAAGCTGGTCACAACTGTATGAATGTCCTGATTTATCAGAATACGCTAATATGCTAAAAACTCAAATTGATACCTTTGACTTGGCTCATTTGGCTGATACTGTTGCTAACTTTCCAGAGATTAGTAAAAAGTTACAAAAATTGCTACCCTAAAAGATTATTATTAATTTTGAAAATATCGAAGCCTTGGCGACTGAAAGTCGCGGCTAAACAAACAAAGTCCGTCTGCACGGACTAAAGAAAAATCAGAATTTTTAACCCACGCAGGTGGGTTTTGCCTGTGTAGACGCGGTTTCTAACCGCCATTTTCATTTTCAGAAAAAATCAAGATTTTTAACTCACGAAGGTGGGTTTTGCTTGTGTAGATGCGGTTTATAACCGCCATTTTCATGTTAAGTTGACTATATAAATAATGGAAAAAATCGCTTTTAATCCACAAGATTGTACTATATTAATTGTGGATGATCTCATTCAAAATATTCATGTTTTAGGAAAAACTCTAGAGACACAAGGTTATTCTATTACCTATGCCCTCAGCGGAAAAGAAGCTCTTCAACGTCTTCAAGCAATTCAACCAGATTTAATTTTATTGGATTTATTAATGCCAGAAATGAGTGGCTTAGAGGTTTGTGAACAAATTAAGAAAAATTCAGATTATTATCATATTCCCATTTTATTTCTTACCGCTAGTCACGAAGAAGAACACTTAATAGAAGCCTTTGAAAAAGGGGCGGCCGACTATGTAACCAAGCCTTTTCGAGCAACAGAATTATTAGCCCGTGTGCAGACACATATTCAACTAAAACGCCAAACTAGACAGTTACAACAAAGTGAAAATAAACTCAATACTATCGTTACTTATATCAAAGATGGGATTTTAATTGTTGATGATTCAGGAGTTGTGAAATTTGCTAATCCGGCTGCGGCGCAAATGTTTGATAGACAATTATCCGATTTAATAGATCATGAATTAGGATTGCCGATTGTAGTCGGAAAAGTTGCAGAACTTGATATTATTCGCTGTCAAGGAATTCTAGGCCGGGCAGAAATTACCGTTGGTGAGACTGAATGGTTAGAACAAAAAGTTTCAATTGTCTCTATGCGAGATGTGAGCGATCGCAATCAAATTGAGAACAAATTGCGAATTGCTTTAGACAAACAGAAAGTATTAAGTCAGAAATTGAAAAAACTAGCGAATACTGACGCATTAACTGGAATTGCTAACAGAAGGCATATTTTGGCAATTTTGAAAAAAGAATTTCAACGAACTCAACGTTATAATGAAACTTTTTCACTTTTAGTAATTGATATTGATCACTTTAAATGTGTAAATGATTCCTATGGACATTCCATTGGTGATCAAGTATTACAAAAAGTCTGCCAATTTTTGATTAATTATCTACGAAATGTGGATACATTTGGGCGTTTGGGTGGTGAGGAATTTATTATCATCTTACCTGCTACGGAGTCACAGGGGGCTATAGAACTATCTGAACGTCTATGTGAGCAAATTCGTAATTTAGAGATAGATACTACTTGTGGACTCATAAAAATTACTATCAGCATTGGCGTGACTGTTTATCAAGTTCATGATAAAAATCATACAACTATGTTGAAGCGTGGAGATGATGCTCTTTATCAAGCCAAAGAATTGGGGCGTGATCGCGTAGTCGCAATTTTTGGATAAAGATTCAGTAGATTGCAGGGAAAATTGTTGTTGTGATCAGGCACTTCATAAAAAACTTTTTAGCC
>JANMGZ010000668.1:0-22836 GCA_031374905.1 Dolichospermum sp. OTE_70_metabat_362_sub | reverse complement strand
CGCCATTGTTCCTTGATGTTCGGGAATAAAAGCCTGAATTGCTGTTGGTAAACTGTGTTTTTTTGCCATTACTAACCCTTCAGTGACGTGCTTTTTAATCAATTCCGCACTTTTCCAAGGATCTTTAATTTCTGTTTCATGTTTATTGGGACTGTCAATTTGATTTTCAATAAATCCCAAGGGATCGTGCATTTTGCCAATATCATGATATAGAGTTCCAGCCCTTACTAATTCCACATTACATCCTAATTGTTTGGCCGCAGCTTCAGCTAGAGTCGCCACTAATAGAGTATGTTGAAAAGTTCCAGGAGTTTCTGTGGCTAGTCGCTTTAATAATGGCCGGTTAGGGTTAGCTAATTCTGCTAAACGGATGGGGGTAATGACATCAAACAGTGTTTCTAAATAAGGACTTAAACCCAAAGCCACAATACTCCAGGATAAGCCAGACACGGCAAATAAACCTGCTTCTTGGAAGATATACCAACCTGAACCGAATACCCCACCAGTTAGGATTTTTAATAATAAATATACACCCCCTTGAGTTAGGGCGGTAACAACACCTAATAATGCTAATTCTTCACGCGATCGCAATCTATGGGCTACATAACTACTTAATATTCCTCCCAAAGCCCCAGACAGCAATACTAAGAGATTTGTATCTGTAGTAATTGGCAGAAGCACCGATAGTAATCCCACTATCGTTATCCCTACAGTTGGGCCATAAAAACTGCCTAATAATAAACCAATGGCACTCCAAGTAGTATAGGGTAAACCCATTGCTAAAGTTCCGGGAACAGTTAGGGTAAGTAATAAAACTAACAAGCGATCGCGCTGTCGTAAATAGTTATGACTTTTTCTTTCTAACCAAACAAAAATCCTAATTCCTACAGTAATAACTATTGCTACAACTGTTAAACCTAGCCAGTTTACCTGGCGGCCAATCAAGCGATAATATTCTAATATTTGAAATTTTCTATTTGTAATTTTTTCTCCTTTACTAACAATTATCTCTCCTTTTTGTACCTGGATCATTACAGATGGTATTTTGTGAGCTATCATTTCAGCTTGTTGTTTAGTTTGTACTTCATCTTGTTGAAGATTTGGTTTTAGTACCACCAATAATATATTTTTTGCCAAAGATTCAGCTTGACTCGGTACAGATAATTGCACTTGCAAACTAACTGCATTATTTAAAATAGTTTTAGGTAATCCAGTAGATATACCTTGAGCAAGAATTCGCTCGGCAATTTTACGAATTCCAACTTGCGTTTTTAACCAATCATTATCAGTTAACTCCAAAATAACAGGTTCTGTATAAATTTTTTTTATTTGTCCAAGTTCTATTTTTGATGCTTTGTCAATCGCCTGTTTATATCTTTGCCTCAGTTGTGATATTTGAGTAATTAGTTCGGAAAAATCAGATTCTGGTGTAGTAAATTGATAAAATTGCAGTTCTGATAATACTTGCATGAAATTAGCCTCATTACCTTTATTTTCATAGCTAGAGAACTGTTTAAACAATGGTAATATCGAAAAGCTTGATGAATTAGATATTTGGTTTCCATTTACTGAACTTTGCGGAGGCAATGAAAATTTTGAATTTTGTCTTTTTAGATTTTGTTTTCTATTATTTTCCAAAATTTCTTTGAGCTTTTGCCATTCTGATTCAGAAAAACTCCTAAGATAACTTTGAGTAGGAATTGATAAAACTGAACTATCAAAAAATGGAAAAATGCCAACTATTCCCCTAAGTTGATCACCTGTATCTAAAATTTCTTCCAACTGATCATTTATTTGCTGATTTATCTGATTATCAATCATCAAAACCGGCACATACCTATCTATAGCGTCTTTTCGTTTTTGTTCGGTCTCTTGTCGATCTTCAATATTATCTGTATAGGGAGCAATAAATGTTTGTAAAGCAATATTATCAACCTTCATTTTTGGTTGATTATATAAGTCATGACCTATAACACTTGTAAGTGACAATATTGCTAATATTAAAACTATTGATGAGCGTTTTTGGTGTATCCATCGAAAAATAACTTGATCAATACCACCATTTTTTTTAACTAATTTAACAGTTGGTTTTTGTATCTGTCTCTGTTTGCCTTGTTTTCCTTGATGGCTATTTGCTGATAAATAGAAAAGTAAATTTTTGAGAAAATTTCCATGCAGTTTCTGTTGGCACTTTTCTTGACGGAATAGCACTTTATACTGTCGCTGCCATTGCCTTAATTGCTGACTTAAAGACTGCAAAAATTGCTGCGTTTTCATCTTTCCTGCCGCGAAATACCCCAAATATGGCTGATGCCTCCGGCACGCTATCGCAAAAGCCACCCAAGCTGTTAAAACTTAGGAAGGGATAGCGGTTTATATTTAAACCTAAATGGGTTCAAATACAATAGTTTCCCAGTTTACTACATGATGAACTTTGTCCTGCCATGAATTATCTCATTTCAACGTCTACGGATAATATGAGGAGCAGCAAAGATAGTATATCCTGTATCTACAAATTCACCACAATTATCGCTCAAGTTATACACTCCAGACCATACCGCCATCATTATATCGGCTAATTTTAACATCTGGGAAAAACTGTGAAGTCCCCATCCAGAGGAATTGGTGCATGAAGAAGAAATTTGCCAATTTACAGGTATACCAACTGTACTGTTATATGCGCCTGACAATGCTCCAGCAATTATACCTGTAACATCTTGATTTTGATTAGCTCGTAATACGGTTAAAGGAAAGTCTTCTAAGGTACTCACAAAGCAGTAAAGAGCTAAACTGATACAATTAGTTAATTTTTCTGGACTGTTCAATTCCCTCTGCGCTGTTGCTAGTCCCACCTCTTTTTTTAATAAGTCATTAACTTTTATTAATTGTTGTGGCAAGGTAGTTGATGTTTTATCTAAAAAACGCACTGTTTTTGAAATCAGGGTGCAGGGATCAAGTTTTTCATTCAGGGATTGAGCGATCGCATATCCTATAATTAAACTAGCATCTCTTACAATCGGCTCATTTTGACAGTTAAATATTCTTTGCACCTCTAGAATATTTTCTCGCATTCTATCGGTATTTTCATGAAAAAAAATCGCCACCGGCAATGTAGCGAGAATTATTTGTCTCCATGAATGAATGTTGGTTTCTAATTCAATACCCGCTTGTTCTTGACGCTGCAACCAGTCATCTATATCTAACCTGCCCAAGCTGATTAAACTTTGCGTCCCCAAAACCGCAATTTTACCCAAATTACAACTGTTCGGGTTAGCTAAACTCTCTCCTAAAAACGCTCCCAGGAAAGAACCCCTAACCCGATTAATCAGAGAATAACGCATAATTATCAATTGTCAATTATCCATTGTCAATTGTTTTAAATAGTACACCAGTGCTTCCAGACCTAACAAATAACTTTGAGCACCAAAGCCACTAATTTGACCAATTACCACTGGTGCTATATAAGAATGATGGCGGAAATCTTCCCGACGATAAATATTACTTAAATGGACTTCGACAGTAGGTAAATTAACAGCAGCGATCGCATCTCGCAAAGCTACACTAGTATGGGTGTAAGCCCCAGCATTAATAACAATCCCCTGATGTTTTCCTAATGCCTGGTGGATAGCATCTACTAAAACCCCTTCATGATTAGACTGCACGGCTAATATCTCTACTTGTAGTTCCATTGCTTTAGACTCTAACAAGCGATTAATGTCTGCCAGCGTCAAAGAACCATAAATCCCAGGTTCTCTTAGTCCTAACAAATTTAGATTTGGACCATGCAGCACCAGAATACTTAAAACTGACAAACTCAACTCTCACACCTTCAAGATTTTAGCGTCGTTGCCTAGAACGTTCATGTACAGGAATGGGAATCAATTCCGGTTCCGGTTCAGCCTCTGGACCTAGCAGACTATCAATTAACTTTCGCGCTAATTCTTTCAGCTTTTCCAGCACCTTTTCTATATAATCCATCAAATTGACCGCTCCTGGGATACTACCTCAATTTTATTTAACCGGGTTGCAGAAACTAGCGTATTATTGCACCTTTAGCTGTTAACAAGGTTGACACATTTCCATAACTATGGTATCGACTACCAGGAAATTCTAATTTTGTGTTCTCCCTTACTTATTAGATTATCACATCCCTAATTAGTAATGAGTAATTAGTGATATGAATTCAGAAGGTAGGGGCGCAAGGCCTGCGCCCAAAAGTCACAAACAAGAAGAAAGAAGAAAATTCCTCCTGCTCCTTAACTTGCTGCGTCTTTCTTTTTTCCTCTAGTAGTTGTGGATTTAGTTGTAGTTGTTGACTTAGTAGTTGATTTAGTGGTTTTGCGAGGAGATTTTGTAGATGCTTTAGCTGAAAGTAATTCAATTGCTGTAGATAACGTAATATTTTCTACTGATTCACCTTCAGGAATACTGGCATTAGTTTTCCCGTGTTTAATGTAAGGCCCATAAGGACCATCATAGATATTGACGGGTGCATCATCTTCTGGATGTGTACCCAACTCTCGCAAAGCTTCTTTCGACTTACTTTTAGCAGCAGCACGTCCTTTTTTTGGTTCTGCCAATAATTCTAAAGCACGATTTAGGGAAATTGTCAAGACATCATCGGTAGATTTTAAAGAACGGTAATCTTTTCCCTCTTTCCCTTGATCATGCACTACATAAGGACCAAATCGTCCTAAACTAGCTTGGACTTTGCCACCAGTTTCTGGGTGAGTTCCTAACGCACGGGGGAGAGACAAGAGACCCACCGCCATATCTAAAGTCAGCGTTTCCGGTGTCACACCTTTGAGTAAAGAAGCTTGTTTAGGTTTAGGATTTTCCTCAGTTTTATCGCCTAACTGAACATAAGGACCATAAGTACCAAGTTTGATATAAATTGGTTCTCCAGTTTCCGGGTGACGACCGAGTTGGTCAGGTCCGACAATTTTTTGTTTGAGGAGGATTTCCACCTGTTTGGGATTCAGGTCAGCCGGGGTGAGGTTTTTAGGGATAGAAGCGGTAATTACTTCCTCACCATTGGTAACTTCGATATAAGGCCCATATTTACCAATCCGGACTTTAGCATCTAAATTTTCTAATTCTACAGTTCTGGCTTTACTAGCATCAATTTCGGTTTCCCGTTCCCGCACCAAAGTTTCTAAACCTTGTTCACCAAGATAAAATTTCTTTAAATAGGGAAGCCATTGAGCCTCACCTGTGGAAATTTCATCCAAGGTTTGCTCCATTTTAGAAGTAAAACTAGGGTCAACAATATCTGGAAAATGTTTTTCTAGTAAATCAGTGACAGCAAATGCAGTGAAAGTAGGAATTAGGGCATTATTCACCAATTGGGCATAATCTTTATCAATGATTGTGCCAATAATGCTGGCGTAGGTACTAGGACGACCAATACCTTCACTTTCTAAGGTTTTCACCAAAGTTGCTTCAGTATAACGGGCAGGAGGTTGGGTTTCATGGCCTACCGCTTCCAGTTCATGACATTGAGGATGATCACCAACTTTCAGAGTAGGTAAAATTACTTCTTGATCTTCTAAAGCGGCTTCCGGATCATCCGAACCTTCGACATAGGCGCGGAGGTAGCCAGGAAAATCTATCCGCTTCCCAGAGGAACGAAAACCAGCATCTTCCACTTGGATTTGCACAGTAACTTGAGTTTGGCGAGAATCAGCCATTTGTGAGGCGACAGTGCGCTTCCAAATCAAATCATAGACAGCAAATTCTCGTCCACCCAAACCGGTTTCTTGGGGGGTGCGGAAACTGCTACCAGCAGGACGAATGGCTTCGTGAGCTTCTTGTGCGCCCTTAGATTTGGTGGTGTACTGCCTTGGTTGAGGACTGAGATATTGTTTCCCGTATTTTTGTTCTACACAACTGCGGGCGGCGGTAATCGCTTGGTCGGATAAATGTACAGAATCTGTCCGCATATAGGTAATATACCCTTGCTCATACAAATTCTGTGCTACTCGCATCGTATCCCTTGCCGATAAGCGCAACTTGCGGTTAGATTCTTGTTGCAGTGTGGAAGTTGTGAACGGTGGCGCGGGTTTGCGGGTGACAGGACGTTCTTCCATTTCCGTCACTGTCCAAGTTTTGCCCTCTAACCGTGCCTTGAGGGCTTCGGCTTGTTCTTCGTTGAGTAATACGACATTGCGCCCGGCGGTAATTCTGCCCGTTGTTGAGTCAAAATCGCTGCCTGTGGCAACTTTCGTGCCACCAAGAGTTACTAGAACCGCGCTAAATGGACTTTTTTCCTGTTCTAAACTGGCTTTTAAATCCCAATATGTCCCTTCATGGAAAGCCCGGCGTTGTCGTTCTTTTGTGACTAATAAGCGTACTGCTACAGATTGCACTCGCCCAGCGGATAACCCCCAAGCAATTTTTTTCCACAGCAGCGGCGATAGGGTATATCCTACTAATCTATCTAAAATTCGGCGGGTTTCTTGAGCGCGAACTACCTGCTCATCAATATTACGGCAGTCTTTCAAAGCTTTTTGAATAGCTTCTTTGGTAATTTCATGAAATACCATGCGCTTTGTCGGTACTTTGGGCTTGAGTAATTGGTATAAATGCCAACTAATACTTTCACCTTCCCGGTCTTCGTCTGTGGCCAAAATCAGTTCAGTTACACCTTTGAGGGCTTCTTTTAGCTGAGTGACAATTTTCTTTTTGTCTTTGGGAACGACATAAATCGGTTCAAAGTCGGCTTCTACATTAACCCCAAGCTGCGCCCATTTTTCCCCTTTGACGGCTGCGGGAATTTCACTGGCCGACTGGGGAAGGTCACGGACATGACCCATGGAAGCTTCTACCACATAGTCTTTAGGTAGGTAGTTGCGAATGGTACGCGCTTTTGTGGGAGATTCGACGATAACGAGAATTGACATGGAAATTTAAAAAAAATAATAGCTATGCAGCTAAATAGTCAAGTTTGGTTAATTTTTGCGAAATGTCAAGATGAAATATCACGCCTAAGCTGTGATTGTATACTTACACAAACTGCCCAAAAGGGGGGATTTTTTCTCAACTTCAGGTACAGTGATTCTTTTGAGAATCAATTGTCAGTTATTTCCATCTTTAACTCATCTAGTGCATAGTTGGCGACTATAGTTTGTAAAATAACCCTAGAATTTAATAGTACAAGACTCACAGTTGTTAAGGGTTGGGGAAATAAATAATTTAAAATTACCTTAATTTTCCTAATTTGCCATTTTTTATAGGTGTTGTGTCAAAATTAACTTATACATGAAGAAGTGCTAAAATTATATAAATTACCACTGCAAGCTTGATTATAAGCGTCTTAATACCTGATGATATTCTGCGAGCCAGCAAAATGACAGAAAGCGAACTAAAATTAGAAGTCGCTATCATGCTTTATCAGCAAGGAAAAATTAGTAGCGGTAAAGTTCGTGCTTGGACTGGACTCACAGTAATTGAGTTTCAACATCAACTTACTTTACGAACCTAGATGTATAGCAGAGGTTTAGCTCATGCTTGAGCCATACCTGTAGAATCAAATAATTAAGCTGTTTTAAATATAATCTTAGAGGATGTTTTAATCCTTCATTTTAGTAAAAAATTAGACTTTTAAAACATACTCTAACCTTTGAATTGCATACTTGAGGGAAGTATAAGCTGTTAAAAATTGATAGTAGTATAGTTATGTGCATGAATTTTAAACTGATAGTACAAGGTCGTAAATGTAGTTTTGTATACTACTTTTTGAAGTGCGGAATGTGGGCATAACCAAAGACTTTTAAAACATCCTCTAAGAAGGGGGTTTAATTCAACTCTGTGGTCTGCTGTAGTATTTATGACCTGCCATAGCCATTGCTAAAAATCCCCACATAATCATCCCGGCAATACTCAACATCCCGCTATAGATAATTAACTGAGCGCAAGAACTGATACCAATAGCCCGGGCAGCACTGAGAAAACTATCAAAACGACCTTCTGTATAATTACCAACGGTAATTAGCATTAATATTAACCCAGTAATATAGGGTATAGCACCAATCCAACCCAAGGTAAAAAACATATCTAAAATACCGCTATCAATGACAATCACTTCTATTTGTCCAGTTTTTTCATTAACCTTCCAAATATTGCCAAAGCCATTACCGACAACATTAGAAAGAGCTAAACCCAGATTTCTGTCATAAGTTGCGGATCTATCCCTAAAGCTACCATCTTTTTCTAAATTAGAAAAACTTTCAAGTCGAGTAGTAATGACTTTAGAAAGAGGTTCGATAGTTACCAAGGGAATAACACAGATTGACATCACTAAAATGATGGTAATTAAGCGCATTTGAATTTGGGGTTTTACTGAACCAAAAATTATAATTATTCCTAACAACCAGCCGCCCCAACTTGTCCGCACTTGGGAAAGTAAAAATGATAAATAACCCACAGCAGAAGCCGGAAAAATTAATGGGCCAGTGCTAGTAAATAGTAATAATAAGCCAGTTTGCATTACAGTCCCAAATGGACCGGGTGAGTGTAATGTACTCCAAACACGCATTCCAAAAGGAATTGGGTGTCCAGCACTGGTAAACATTTTCGATTCGATTAGCCAATATCTATCCCATGGAGGAGCGATAACAAATTGATAGACACCGTAAGCTCCTAGTATGAGTACACACCAAATAAATGTGCGTTGCAGATGCTGACGATAACTGGGATAATCTCGCCAATTAGAAAATAGGTGAAAAGCAAAAATTATCGGACTTAGCCAATCTAAAAAACTCCGAATTACAGGGAGTGGTTGATTGTAAATTAAACCTATTAAACATCCATAACAAACTCCTATGACTGCTAAAAGAAATGGTAATCCCCCTTGACGGATGGTGCTAGGTAGATGTTTTAAAAAGGTGAATATAGTCAAAAATACGACTAAATAAGGTGCAATTAACATTTGTCTGGTGGGGTCCCAGCCAATTTTATAGTCAACTAAACGAGTAATTAAGGGGGTGAGAAACCATATCCACCAGGTGAAACCGATATAATGAATGGGATGCCGCAAGTACAAAAACACGGCTACTAGAAAGGCGCTGGCGGGAAAAATGGCGCGCAAACTGCCTGTAGTGGTAAAGTAGCAAGCTGTTGTGATTAAGATAAAACCCAAGATGATGATCCAACTTTGGGCAGATCGATCTTGGGGAGAAAATTGTTCTTTTAAAACTGTGTTAAAAAGTATTGGTTTAGAAATCATTTTGATCTGATTATTTTATAAAAAGTTTAGTTAGGAGATAGATCCCCAACTTCTTCAAGAAGTCAGGGATCTGAGTTGGGGTAGTTAATAGCCAAAATGGTGATTTCCTATCTTTCTATATTTTTGATATCCTAACCATCTTCCTTGTAAGGATGCTCGCAATTTTTTACTAGCAATTTCTTTTTGTTGGGGAAATAGTCTCAGCCATTGACATATTCCTAAACTTTCTCTTGTTCCCACTAAAATTGACCAGGATAAAAATACAATTTGACGCAGGGGAGAAAGATGTTCTAATAAAATTAAGGTTTCGTTGTGGACTAAGTTAATTAATGCGGTGTCGTTAAAGTTGTGGCGTTGATCTTCATCAAATCGTTGGGCTGGGTAGTGGTCTACTGCAATGCTGGGATCATAAATTATTGTCCAACCAGCACGTTTAAGGGTAAGAGTGAAAGACATTTCAAAATGAACCTGTGCGCCTGTACCTTGCATTCTATTATCAAAGCGTAATTTGCCAATCGCTTGAGTGCGAAAGCTCATATTTACACCTTTGAGAACATCAACTTCACGGGGTATACCTACCCCTAAATGATGGTTGCCAATAACGCGCCCAAACCATTGCAATTTCCCAACTATGAAACGAGATCCAGTTTCTAATTCGTCTCCTTGATAAACCCAATCACGGCCACCAACGCCGCCAATAGCACTATTAACGCTAAAATGGGTGTTGATTTTAGCTAACCAATCAGGGTGAGGGGCAGCATCATCATCGGTGATGGAAACAATGTCTCCCTGTACTTGGGCGAGTCCGGCGTTAAGAGCTGCTACTACTCCCGGCTGGCTGACGGTGACAATGTGTAAGGGGAGGAGGTGGGGCGGAAATTGGTTAAGGAATTGTTGAGTTTCTGTGTCTGTATCTCTGACAACAATAATCGCCTGATCAACTGATTTAGTTTGTTGTTGCAGTGCCTTGAGACAGCGAGCTAGGTCTTGAGGACGGCGATAGGTGGGGATGAGAACTGTGTTTCTCATTGCTGATTAACTCCTCAAATATATCTAAATAGGTTTGTGCCATTGTTGACCAGCTATGTTGTTCGGCAATCGTCCGGGCGACTTGACCCATTTTTTGACGCAGTGAGCGATCGCTATTTAATAACCCAAGCGCATCGCCTAAAGCCTCTACATCATTACAATTATCTAAAACGATGCCACAGTCAGAATTAAGTAAATCAGCCGCACCGGTGGTGGTGGAGGTAATCACTGGCAAACCTGAAGCCATTGCTTCAATCACTACAAGTCCAAAAGGTTCATAACGGGACGGAAACACAAATAAATCTGATGTCCGGTGAATTTGGGGCATATCATGGCGATAACCTAAAAAATGCACTCTTTCACTAATATTTAATGCTTTTGCCATTGCCGGATAAGGGCTATCTTGAGTACCACCGACAACTGCTAAATGTAATTCAGGAACTTTTACCAAAGCATGAAGAACAGTGTCTAAGTTCTTCCGAGAAATCCGAATATCGCCCGCAAACAAAGCTAAAGTAACATTTTCAGGTAATCCTAATACAGTCCGAGAACTGACACCAGGAGCAAATTCCTGTAAGTCTACACCATTAACAATGACTCGAATTTGCGAACGAGGTACACCAATATTTACTAATTCTTGGGCAACTTTCTCTGAGACAGTAATAATAATTTTAGATTGGCGGAAAGCTTGTTTTTCCCAATAAGCATTAGCCGCAGTAAATAACCATTGATAAAAACCATATAAATCTTTGCGGGTGCGAGAAATATGCACAGGTGATTTCAACCAAGAATTATGTACAAAATGGACAGCATTTACATCAGACGCACCCATAGTAATTGCACCATTAATTTTAATTAAATCCAAATTAGCTCGATTTTTCTGCAACCAATCGGCACTTTTTTTAGCAAAAACTAAATTGCGAATCAATTCTGTAGGATAGTTTTTTACCGGAATATAAATACAATTGATAGAACTATTTTCTGCTAACTCTGGAGCAATTTCACTAGCTAATAATGTGAGATTATGTCCACGACGAATGGCTTCTTGAACTACTTCATAATTAACTCTGCCTTGACCATCACCTTTTCTGATCTTGTGGGTAACAATACAAATTTTCACTCATAACCTCTCTTGATTTATTAAATTAGGAAATTTTCCAGATTTTACTTGTTAAATTAGCAGGAATAAAACTGATAATTAACGCTACTAAAGTTCGTAGATTGAATTTTTGTTCACTTAACGTCTGCCAAAAATGACGACGAGCATCCATAATTTTTTGATCTCGTAATAAGCCAATTCCTAAAGTTGTATTAGCTTCTAACCATTTGGTTTTAAAGTAAGAATTAAATTCTTGTAAGCGTTGATCTTCCATAAAGGTTTGATAACAGAATATCTCACTTTTACCTTTACGAATTTTTGCCTGAACATTGCGACTACCACTGAGCATAGTATCAGTTTGTTCATGCTCTCGATATTTGGTTAATTTTTCAGGAACATAGTAAATTCCATAGGCAGAAATACAACAAAGGTAAGTTAAATATAAATCCCACATTCCGTCAACTTGTGAAGGAATACTATCCCAATTTAAGACACCATTTCTAATTACACAAGCAGCCGCAGTGGGAATACTTTTATCAATTAAGCCAATTTGAGTAAAATTTTGATGAACTCCGGGAGTGATTTGATCACGTTTATAACTGCGGGTATTGTTTTCAGTGGCAGCTACATTAATTTTACTATCACCATCTATAATATATTGGTCACAAAATGCCAAAATTAAATCGGGATTTGCTTCTAAATTGGGGACAAGTTTAGATAAAAAATCCTCATTCCACATATCATCATCATGGAGACTAGCTACATATTTACCTGTAGCAATTTTAAAACCATGAAATTGATTAGCTAACATCCCAATATTTTGTTTATGTCGCCAAAATTTGATCCGTGAGTCTTGAAAGGATTCAACCAGTGCTTGGGGATTTTCAGAACTGCAATTATCAGAAACAATGATTTCTAGATTTTGATAAGTTTGTTGAACGGCACTATTAATTGCTTGTTTGAGATATTCTGGGCGATTATAGGTAGGGATAATCACGCTTACTAAAGGTTGAGGAGATTTAAGATTTAACATTGGCTGTAGGATGAGAAAATAAATTACTTTCAGTTCTTATTTGTTTTTGGGAAACTATCTCTAAGAACCGTAAAGCTGTGGGTACAGGACTATAATTTTTAATTGCCCAATCTCTACCTTCTTGAGCAATATATTCGAGAATTTCGGGATTTGCCGTAATTTTATCTATTGTGTCTTGAACATTATCTAAATCTACACCAATGTAGTGTCGCCAATTTTCTGGCATTACAGGTAAAGCAATTCCATATTTTTCAAAGTCTACATGAAAGGTTACACATCCTGCGGCTAAAGATTCCCAAAATCGCCAACTATCCCATTGGATAATTGTATTTGAATGTAATTTTAACTTGGCTAAAAGTTGTTTAATTCCGCGATTAACTATATTACTAGGATCACTAGGCCAAACAGGTACAAAGAAACCACCAAAACAAGTACAAGCCATAGATTCTTGCAGCCGTTTATAATAATTTGGATAGTGTCTACTACCAGTTTGTAGCCATTGTAGATAGTGATATCCTAGTTGTGGATGCTCATTAAGATTATCCACAGAGTTGTTAATAGAGAAAATATTTTCAATTTTGGGAATTAATTTACTACAGCTAATATTTCTTACAGGATGTCCAGACTTCCAATGACGAAAATTTACCAGGATCTGTTTTTTTCTAGTATTGAAGTCTGGTATGGTATTTAGTTCTTGTAAAATACGATTACTAAGTCCGAAAGCCCAAGGCTGAAAGTTATCACCATAGTTTAGTTTGCTATTAAAATGAGTTCTCAGAATCAAATCAAATTGTTTAAATTCTGGTCGTTTAATATAGGTTTTATTATTATCTTCACAATCCAAGTAAACAGTAATGTATTGACGTTTTGGATGAAATAAGTTTTTTGGTAATGGTTCGTGAATATGATATGAATTGGTTGTGAATATAACTATAGAACAATCGTCTGGTGTAACATTGGTATGATGTTGAAAGAGATATTCTGACGTTTCTAGAGAAGTTTGCCAATAATTAACATTAGAAAAAAATGGGATTCCCAATTTCTGAAATCCTTCAGCCAAACAAATGATTAAATGTTGAAATTTGTTTCCTACAGGAAGATTTTCTAGAGGATCACAATAAAAATAAACTTTGAGATGAGAATTAGGCAAGAGATTATCGATCATGTATTTAGTCCAAAGATTGAATAAATTTATACCAATTTATGAAAGGCAATTAAATCAGATTTTTAATGATTTTAACTATCATTTTTATGACTCATTTCATACTGCATTTGGTGATATTGCCAAAGTTTACCTTGCAGATCTAGTAGTTCTTGATATTTACCCTGTTCCACAATTCTTCCCTTTTCTAAAACTACCACTTTATCTGCCTTAGCAATAGTAGAAAGACGGTGAGCGATCGCAATTACTGTGCGTCCTACAGATAGCTTTTCTAGTGATTCTTGAATTAACCGTTCAGAGACAGAATCTAAAGCACTTGTAGCTTCATCTAAAATCAGAATTTCGGGATTTTTAAGCAATGCGCGAGCGATCGCAATTCTTTGTTTTTGTCCTCCTGATAACCGGACACCTTTATCTCCTAATTGTGTATTAAAGCCCTCAGGCATTTCCAGAATAAATTCTAAAGCATTTGCCTGTTGTGCAGCTTCTTTAATTTCTGCTTCCGTGGCTGTTGGTGTCCCGTAAGCAATATTATTCCAAACAGAAGTATTGAAAATAAATGTATTCTGACTAACGACTGCTATCTTAGAGCGAAGGGTGCTTATTTCAAATTTGCGAATATCAACTTCATCTATATAAATATAGCCATCAGTAGCATCATGAAAACGAGGAATTAAATCTGCAAGTGTAGTTTTACCAGCACCAGATGAACCCACCAAAGCTGTCATTTCCCCTTGTTTAATTGAGAGAGTAATATTATGTAAAATTCGTTGATTAAGACTATAATCAAAATCTACAGATACTAAATCAATTGATCTTTTGAAACCAGGAAATCTGAGTGCGCCATTTTGAAAGTAGATTTTATCATTAGTTTTTAACAAATTCTTGATATTTTCTACTGCTCCTGCTTGGGTACTTAAAACAGCTACGACTCCATTTAAATCTTGAGTCATGGGAATGATCCTAAACAGCACAAAAAAGAAAGTCAACAAAGCCGAAACTTGCATTAATCCTGTGGTTAAAGCCACAATAATCATACTAATCAGAATTAGCGTAGATATACTCTCAGCCAATGGTTTAACTATCAAAGAAATCCAATAAACACTTTTCCAAGTATTAACAATTTTTTCACTGGCTTGATAATACCGTTTTCGCTCAAATTCTTGAGTAGAAAAAGCATGAATTGTGCGAATACCTTCGATAAATTCTAGCACCCTGGCAGTAAAATTATCATTAGCAGTAGTAATAGCAAAACTACGTTCTCTAATTTGTTTATTTAGGGTGGATAATGCCACTGCTAAAAGACTAAATAGCAAAATAGAAACTATAGTCAGTTTCCAGGAAAGAATAAATAAGGAAATAGAATAAATAATCAGTGTAAAACTTCTAATAATTAAAAAAGATAATCCACCAAAAATTTGTCTAATCCTCTCCATTTCACTGGTAAGAATATTAACTAATTCTCCAGATTTTTTATGACTAAAATAATTGAGAGTTTGAGCCTCTAACTGTTGAAAAATTCGTTTTCGTAGATTATCTACTAAACTTATTTCACTAAACTGGATGCAAATCTGTCCTATATAATTGAACGATGCTCGCATACAAGTTGTAACAACAATTAAAGCTGATATTCGATATAATCGCTCTGTTGCGGAAGCATTAATTCCTAAAATCAAAATATCAAACCACTCTATCCCTGTTTTCACAGGTTCAGCCCCAGAATTAGTTAAACTTTGCAGGAACACCAGCAAAAATCCTAAACCAAACCCTTCAAAACTTGCCGCTAAAGCCGAAAATACGATAGCTAAAATAGCCACAACTCGAAAGTGTTGAAATTCTCGTAATATTAACCGATTATTTTGCCAAAAACTCGTAGCTTGAAAGATTTTCACTGTTGACGGTAGAAATTTGGAATCCATAAAAATTTTGACCAATAATTTTGATAATTAAGTACAGAAGCATCAATCTCAAGAAAATAAATATGCTTACATAGGAGCGCGACGAATAAAACGACCAAGAGCAGAACCACAGAGAATTTCAAATTTCTGCCATAGTATTTTTGCTGCTGAATACAGTTGAATAGGTGTTTGGCTATGTCGCCAATACAATTTATCAGTTACGGTTGGAGCGCTACCTTCTAAAGCACTGATAATCAATTTTTTCCGCCAAGGTTTAATATGTGGAACTGTGGCATGAGACATAATAGTCCCACCAGGAATAAAATCCATACCGTCGGGTCCAACGGTGCTTAAAGGATAATTAGTCAGCATCAATGCTAAGTTTAAATAAGTCTGATCTCCATAAAGATATGGATAATGATGAAAGGTATTATCGTTATAAAGATCCTGTAAATTGGCATATCCCGCTATTTCACCCACTTCTTGTAATTTCTGCCAAAGTTTCAAGATAGATTTGTAATTTTTATGAACTCCAATGAAGCCACTATTGTAGTGATAATCTAACTGACGTTCACAAGTAAAACCATTATTTTCAGCAAATTCTTTCCATGCTAACCGTTTAGGATGATTTGCGGGAACAAAATACCAGGAATCACCGCAAAGAGCAATTCCCCGACTTACCCAATTTTCATAAAACTCCCACTCACATTTGTTGACAATATCAGGATCAAAGTAAAATAAAGCATCAATATCTGGGCAATAATTTTCCCATAATTGAGACATAAAATTAGGCTTATAAAAACCTAAATGTTTCGGGGTTGTTAGTTTGACAAATCGGATTGCACAACCCTCACCTACAGATAACTCTTGATAACCATTTTCTGTTTTCAGAGACTTAGCCCAATCTGGTGTATTTCCACGATAACCAGCCCAAACTATGCCTCGAAAGCCGTGATGATATAAGGAATTTACTAAAGCTCCAACACCATAATGATAGTCTTTTTCAAATACGGTACAAATTGCTGTTTGCATGGTGTTTCTTATTTTTTAATTAGGTACATAATTCATAGTCATCAATATGAAAACAGGAAATAATTATCACTTAGCTAAAAAATGTTTGGAAACAGATGGCTAAGAAACTTTAGCATTTATTTGTTTTATACTGCTAATTTTATCTTCTTGATTTGATTTTTTTGTCTGTTCTTCTAAGCTTAATTTAACTGCGTCTTCTAAAGATAAACAACGATTATTAAGTAGGCAAAATTTTCCTTGAAATAGATTCAATACATTGGATAAATTATCCAAAAAATATGTACCTAAAACAACAGTAAAATTTGTCATCTTATGTTTAGCAGTTGAGCTAAACTGAATAGCCCGAATAAGTTGTCTATTTTCTCCCACATACCACTCATAATCAAACAGCAACTTTGGTGAATATATTTGCATGGTTATCAGTCCCCCCAGAATAACTGGACTCATTAACAGGAACAAAAATAAAGGCCAAGTCCAATCAATGATTATTTGTAATATTCTGAAAATTTGATTGCCTTTTTTCGGTAATTTTTGATAACCAGGAATACTAATAAATATGGGCTTATTAGCTTTGTGACAAGCATTCGCCCAAACTTTTAATAAAGAATTACCGATTTTTGCATCTATGCTAACTAAACTAACTGAAGAATGTTTTAGACACTCTATTAACCATTCTTCGTTTTCTAATGAAGGTAAATAGGGCTGCGGCAATTTTTCAGGAGTTTTCACCAGTAACTTACCCCTACGCCATTTTAAGGTACATGATATGGAGCTAATATTTGCAGATTGCTCCGGTATAATACAGTTATTATCTAGACTAGAAATGACGGAAAGTGGCATATTTTGGCAGTAATAAATTAGTAAAAAGTTAAGTACAAAAGCTAGGTGTTCAGGAAATTTTTATTTCCTTTAAATAAAATTAATTTAAGGAAATATATTGAGTTTTTATGTCAATTGATATCTAAATATTTCATTTTATACAACCATTATAAAATTAGAGTTCTCTTGTCTTTGAGAATTTGAATATGTGTTTCAACCTCTAGAATATAAGACTCTTGATAAATAAATCATCAAGAAACAACTTCTTTATTCACTCTTTAAATAGATATTACTTTTTCCCCACAATATTAAGATATGGTAAAATGAATTGATTATAACTAAATGAAATTAACTAATATTTTGTGCTTGTGAAACATATTAGAGGATTTATATTTTAAGGCTGTACTGTTACCTTTATGTTAACACCTTCGCCATTTTTGGTAGGTTGGGTTAAGCGACAATGCAACCCAACACTCCTTACTCTCCTACCGCTAATGTTGGGTTTGGTCTTCATTTAACCCAACCTACATAATTAAATTAATATTTTTTACCACAAGGGGAACGATAGAACCAAAAATATTTTGCATAATTAATAGTTTGAAAGCGTGGTCTATCCTAATTAACATTTATTATAAATAGATAAGTCATCTTAAATTACTCACTGCAAAAACCCCAGTCGAAGACTAGGGTAAATCTATCGTATTTGGTTAAATACTGAGCAAATATTCTGATTTATTTGGCTCTACCGTTCCCTTTAGGTAAAATAATATTTATTGTAGGTTGAGTTAAGAAATAAAACCCAATACCCCTGACTCCCCTAGAGCTAATGTTGGGTTTCACATTATTCAACCCAACCTACAATAATTAAATTAATATTATTTAGCATTAGGGGAACAATAGAACCATTTATTCTTCCAATGCTGGTTGCAAAACTAATTGTTTTGGTTTTACATAAGGTACATAAGTGCTGTCAGATGAAGATACGCCATTAGCAACAACTCCAATCAAATTCAACTTACTCAACATTCCTGTAGCTTGATTAAGTTGGGTGCGCGTTACTTTACCAATACTTGCCATCATCACCACACTTCGACAAGATGATGCTGTGAGTATTGCATCCACTAAACCAAGAACTGAGGGGGCATCTATGATTACCAAATCATAATTTTCTTCAAATGCAGCCATCAATTTGATCATGCGGGGAGAACTCAAAAGATGGGCAGGATCGGTTGGTATTGGTCCGGCTGTTAAAATATCAATGTAAGATGAGCCAGAATAAGGAACACTGATGTGATTAGGTAGGTTTTCACTTTCTAATAAAGTTGAAAGTCCCTGTTCATTAGGAAGATTTAGTTGTTTGTGCAGATTAGGATCGCGTAAGTTGGCATCAATGAGTAGAACTTTTTTATGTAAGCGAGCCGCACTCATAGCTAAACCTAATGCCAAAGCTGATTTACCATCATCTGGTAGTGCTGATGTCACCATTAAGGATCTTAAATCAGAGACATTATTGAGTAGTTCAATATTTTTGTAAATGAGATCCAGTGATTCCCAACGAGGAGAAGATTGTAATACTTGAATTGTCCAAGGAGCAAGAACTTCTGGTTTGCCGAATGGCAATTTTATCATTGATTCTCTGGGTTTAGCAGGTGGCAATTTAGGAGTTGTTCCTAATAATGGCAGGGCTGCCTGTTTTTCTAATTCCGCAGTAGTATGTACAGCGTCATCAGATGATTCACGAATAAAGGCTGCAATGCCTCCTAGCATTAACCCAATTACTCCTCCTAACAACAAGTTTTGTCTGAGGTTGGGACCAGTTTGAATACCTTCTTGAGGTTCTTCTACTACTTCCCAATTAAATCCACCTTTAGAAAGTTCTTGGCGTAATTTTTGTTCGGATCTTAATAATTGTTCTAATCTTTCTCTACTGAATTGTAGTTGGGGGAGGATGCGATTGTAATATGCCAATAAAGAAGGAAAACGCTTGAGATCTGTTTGTAATTCTTTCTCTTTTGCGGCTAAAGTTTGATCACGAGCAGCTAATGCAACTATGGTAGTTTGCGTGTCTACTAACTGACCTGTGAGATTCAGATCAATTTGTCCAAGTTGTCCTTGTTCTAAAAGATTATCTCCAGAACTAAAAACAGGATTAGTCCTTTCTCCCAAAGTTCTACTAACTTCTTTTTGTAAAAGTTGTTTTTGACTTTGTAGTTGTTCGTTCAATTTTTCAACACTGGGAGTATCATCTGTGAAACGCAAACGTTCTTGTGCTAAAGCTAGTTCTGTTCTTTGAATTTCATTGAGTAAGCCTTGGTAGCGGGTAGACTGACTTAGCCGGGAAGAAACTAAAGCATTTTGTGGAGAACGGTTCAATTGCACTTGCAAAGATTTTTGTTTTGCTATAGCTTCTTCATACAAAGAACGAGTTGTTTGTCGTTCCTGTTGGACAGTATTTAAAGTTGTTTCTACGCTTTTAGCCTGAGCATCTGGATCAATTAAATTTTGATTTCTCCGAAACCGCTGTAGATTTGCTTCTGAAGCAGTTACTTCATCAGTAGCTTTTCTTAATTGATCTCTAATGACTTGTAGACCTTTTTGTAAGCGTGAACTCTGCTGCTCTTTATTGTATTCTAAATAAACTTTCTGAATAGTTTTAAGAACTTTTTTGGTTTTTTCAGCATCATTGCTACTATAATCAACTTGAAATATTTTAGTAGCAACATTATCCTCTGGAGTTTTAATTTGAGTTAAGACTAAGGATTTTTTTACATCCATTACAGTTAAGTCTGGATATTCAGCTTTGAGTCTATCAACTGCTTTTTTAATAAGTCCAGAACTCTGCATCAAGTTCAATTGAGTAGCTGTATCTACCTGTATATTGGTATCAGTAAACTGACTTTCAGTATTATCAATTTCTTGCTTACCTTGATAGTTAGGTTCTACTAACAATTGCATGGTGCTTTTGAAGCTAGGTTCTGTTTTTAAGGTCATGATGCCAGCAATAGCTGTAGAACTCAGCAATACCAATAATAACCAGGGAAATCGTCGCAGAAGGACTGCAAACATTTGTCCATAACCTGGTTCTGTTTCTGATGCTGGATTTATATGTGAATTTAGACTAGTTTGAACCACTTTTATTATCCTTATCTGCGATACACTACGCAAACGCCTAAAAATTAAATGAATTAGTGATACACACCCTCAATACAGCAGAGCAGAATTAAAAATTAAAAAAGCAAATTATCCAAGCTTTTTAGGAATTTTTAATGATTAATTCTTTTTGCCATGCTGCACTGGCTTGTTCAAGAACTTGTTCAACTTTACTAAAGAATGACTGTTCCGAGAAATTGCTAACAGCGTGATTACGAATAGTTTCATAATCCCAAGATATTTCTCCAGCTTCTAGTAATGCTGCCTGTAAAGAGCATGGTGTTTGTTTTTTGAAAAACACACCTGTTTTTCCTGGGATTTGAGTATCTAATACTCCACCTGCTCCATAAGAAATCACTGGTGTACCACTAGCATTTGCCTCGACTGGAACTAATCCATAATCTTCTAAAGCTGCCACAATAATTGATTTAGCTTTAGAAAATAAGTCTTTACGTTCTCGATCACTAACATGACCTAGAAATTGAATATTGGGTAGTGCCTGGGCTTTTAATCTGTCTTGTTCTGGTCCATCACCTGATATTAATAAATTCCAGCCTAACCAATTAAAAGCTTCGACTATTATATCAAGACGTTTATAACTTATCATCCGCGCCGATGCCAAGTAATATTCTTCTTTAGTATCGGAAAAAACAAAGTTGTTTGTATCAATTGGATAGTTAATCACAATGGCTTGTTTATGATAAATATTTTGAATACGTCTGGCAACAATACTAGAGTTAGCAATGTAGAGATCGGGTTCTTGAGCATATTTTAGGTCTACATTTCTCATGATCTGAAATATTTTTTCGATCAACGGAGCAAAGTATCTATAGTCTCCGTATTCCCGTAAATAAATTTCTGTATCCCATAAAAAGCGGGTAACATTATGACAAAAACAAATATGTTTAGCTTGGGGTTTTTTCCGTACTGCTTTGGCAAAACTGGTGCTACTGCTAATAATTAGGTCATAGTCTTGGAGATCCAAGGAGCGAAATGCAGGAAAATAAAGGGGAGCTAACATCCGAAAATATTTGGTTGCACCTGGCATCTTTTGTAAAAATGTGGTGTTGATAATTCGTTCACCTAAATCAATACTTTTTTGAGCATCATATAATGAGGTGAAAATATCAGCGTCAGGATAGCGTTTACACAATAATTCAAATACGCGCTCTGCTCCACCGCGTTGGGTTAAGTAATCATGGACAAGAGCAATTTTCATACCGGATTCCCTACGATTTTGTAATTGGCGATTGGTTTTAATATTTATTCTCTACTAATTTAATTTTTAATGTTGCATTACTAAGTTGTATCACTTGCTTTGTATCAATTGATTTATCTTGTCTCATAGAAGTTTGAATTATGAAAAACCTCATGAACTGATGAAAATAATAGCTGCTAAAATATCTACCTTTATATATGTCAATTCAGAGGTTAAATGAAAATATCAGGAAACCTCTGAATTATCTTGATGCTATAGCAGGAGTCACCGAGTCACCGAGTTACCGAGTCAGGAGTAAAAACCTGTTGTGAACGGAGTTTCATGAATACCTACGGTACGTTGACACGAACAATTCATGTCCTAACTACCTTGACGGTTGCTATAATTGAAAAACTATTTTGTTAGTGCTAAGGTTTTCGCAGGAGCAAAATAAACTGATTGTTCAGCCCGTAATTTGTCGCAAAGTCTACCTTCTGGTAATTCCACGTCATCGTAAGTGAGAACTTGATCTTTAAGAATATGGCGCTTCAACCGACAACCTTCCGCTAGACCCATTGGTAGTAAGTTTTCTTGTTGCACAATTGGGGAATTTTCACATTGCCCATAGGTCATGTAATAACCAATACCATCAAGGGTTGCTCCGGCTTGGAGGTCAATTTTAGCAGTGGTGACGACATCAACAACGGGACCGGCAATTGGTGCAAGGACAGCATCATGGAAGAGGACAGCCCTAGCCACTGAGAGAGGAACTTCAAAATGGCAGAGGTGATAGGGGGTGTAGAAACTGTAGAGGGGGCCTTCACCTAGTTTATAAAGGTTGAGATAGTGGCGTTGTTTGGGGTCTTCGTGGGTGGCAAAAACAAATACTCCTGGACCTGGTTTAGTGCCAACAACGTAATCAACGATACCGCCTAATTCTTGGAGTTGGTCAACATCATACATTTTGGTCATTTCATCAACATGACCTGTGTAGTCATATCCCAACATCCCCCGCTTGGCTACTTTCATGCCTGTGCCATTGGCGACTATGGCTTGCTCAAAGGAAATTTTCGTACCATCGGCAAAGCTTGTGACCATGGCGGGATTTTGTCCCCAGCGTTGGGCAAAACCGGCTTGGGTAGTAGGGTTGCGGTAGGGGTCTTGTAAGCCTTTGATGTTGCCACACAAGA
>JANMGZ010000656.1:0-5454 GCA_031374905.1 Dolichospermum sp. OTE_70_metabat_362_sub | reverse complement strand
CGCTGTTTTTGATTCAGTTCTATGTAATCGAAAATATAGATTCCCTGTTCTACTAACAGTGGTCGTAGAACTTCCTCAAATTCTGTATTTTGTCTTTTGAGTTGGGGACTCAGAAGCAGCCGAATATCATCTAGCTGTTTTTGTGGTGTGCGGCCATCAGGCGTTAATAAATTAACAGTGGCTTCTACCTGTTGCTTTAAACCTGCCACTCGCACCATGAAGAACTCATCGAGATTGGAACTAAAAATGGCCAAAAATTTGAGCCTTTCCAATAAAGGAGTTCTCGGATCACAGGCCTCATGTAACACTCGATTATTAAATTCTAGCCAACTTAACTCACGGTTAATGTAGTATTGTGGATCACTCAGATTAATGGGAGGAGAATTCTTTTTTGGTTTCGGCATGATCACCTAGATGAAGACAGATATTGCATATATAACAATGGAATATCAATATCTTAATTGCTACGGCAGAGATTTTAACCATTTCTGATATGGAAACCTGATTAAGTTCTCAATTTGTGATTTTTGTGTATAAAAAATCATTGTTTTTTTAGATAAAATCTTTTTATTTAAGTGTTTCAATGGAAACCGAGTAAGTAGGTTGGCGTTAAAAATTGTTTTCATCACAGTCTTGCGGACAAGCTACCGTTGGATAGATAAGAATATGGAGAAAATCTGCTAGATTATCTGTGTTGATTTTTTCATTGTGAGTTTCTCCATGAAGAATTCGCTCAACTCGATTCCCTATTATTGATTTAGTTGTTGTATATGGATATCTTGTTTGTTCGCGGTGAAAAAAGTAAAAACATCATCGGATGTTATGGCAATATCGAAGGAATTGCCGCTGTGGTTGTCACAGTATTTTCAGATAATAGTAAGTATGAAATTATTGATTCTGTGTTTCGCCGTCGTTTGGGATTAAAGCCAACTACTGATGATTTGCTAGGACTGGCTGACATCCATAAGGTTAAATATATTATCGGTAATCAGCTTGTAGAAAATGTTTATCATGGTGGAACATTAGCAAAAAATTATGAGTTTCCTGTCGAGATTCAATGGGAAACCAACGAAATTAATGTTGAGAAATTGCTATTTTTAACCGAATGTTATCTCAATGAAGGTAGGTTAAATTTAGCTACTGATGTCGAAAACGTCATAGAAAAAGAATTACGGTCTTTTGATTTCCAAAAATACCGGGATTATGGTCAAGCCAGTCATAGGCTATTTGCATTCTTTCATGCGATCGCTGCTGCGCGTCCATCCACTCCCACCTGGGCAAAATCTTAAAAGAATCTAATGAAAGCTGATCTTTCGGAACAACTATAACGGTTATCGCGCTTGATGCAATACAATCGAGGGCGCAAACCCTGCGCCCCTACAGGCTTAATAATTTGCTGGCTATATGAGTTAATTTTATTAGATTTAATGTAAGCATTCAGCTAGAACCGGATTTCCGACGTTTTGAAGTGGGGAAACTAATATCAGAAATTAATATTCAGAATGCTGATCAATTCAATTCAATTCTTGCTGATAGCTGATAGCTGACGGCTGAATGCTTACGATTTAATGCTTCCTAGATGAGATGGAATCACTTTGTGTCAGCGGTTACGCTTATATTGAGAAATTCATTGGCCGATAGCCATAATTACTGGTTATAGAGTTGTTTTTTTGTGGCTGATGATATGTATTACCATGCTTAAATTGCAAAGATTAGGGAATTGACTTTTTTGGTTGATTACTTTGTCCTGTTGTTACAGACTCGATTGCGAGATTAATGATATTTTATTTTTGCACAAACTCTTTTATCCCCATCACCATCCAAACTATGACACTCAATTTATATTTACTGCGACATGGTGAAACTACTTTTAGTCAAACTGGTAATTTCTGCGGTGAAACTAATGCAGAGTTGACAAAAGAAGGAATGCAGATGGCATCCAGTTTTGCCGATGCTTATCAAAAATTGAATTGGTCAGCGGTTTATGTTAGTCCGATGAAACGCACTATTGCCACTGCCAAACCATTTTGTGATGCTATTGGGATGGAGATGCAGGTGCGGGAAGGACTCAGAGAAGGTAGTTATGGACAATGGGAAACCAAGAGTAAATCCTTTGTTCAAGAGAATTACCCAGAAAACTATGTAAAATGGTTGACAGAACCCGCTTGGAATGCACCCATTGGTGGCGAAACTGCGGTAGATATTGCTAACCGTTCTATGCCTGTAATTGCGGAAATTCAAGAAAAATATCCCGAAGGTAATGTTTTAGTAGTTTCCCATAAAGCCACGATTCGGATTATGCTTTGCAGTTTACTGGGAATTGATTTGGGACGCTATCGTTATCGGGTAAATATTTTGGTCGCTTCGGTAAGTATGGTTAAATTTGATGTTAATGGTCCTTTGTTGGAAATATTAGGCGATCGCCATCATATACCAGATCATATTCGTTCTCGTCCAGGAACATAATAACAATTGACAATTGATAATTGACTGGGCGCAGGCCCTGCGCCCCTACGAACAGACTTTCTCCGCAAACCCTAATTAAAGTAGTTGCTCTCCCTGTCGGTAAATTTCCTGAGCGTAGTTTGTCCAAGTCCCTTGTCCCCAATAACGAAAACAGCTAGTTTGTAATAAGAGATTATGTAATAGTAGTTGGCGGTATTGACTGTCTTGAGTCAGATTTACACTGGATTGATCAGATAATAAATAGTCAAATTTCTGATGAAATAAATTGCTAAATTTGTACATGGGAGATAAGACATTTTCGTATCCTTTAACCCAACTAATATGATTAGTCCATGATGCCCCATCAATATGAAAATTGGGGTGATTTTTTTTCAGTTCTTGAATAGCATTTTCTACAGCATCTGGTTGATAATTATCTTTTGCAATTTGCGTCCAAATTTGATTTTGTCCACTGGCTTGACAGGTAGGAAAGTCTTCGGGTTGACAACCTGCTGCTGCTAATAATTCTAAATATTCTGTACCGCAAACACCAACAACACCAGTTTTACCTCCGCCATTTTGCACCATATCCCCCCAAGCTTGTTGAAAACCGCCGGGAAATTCGTTCATCATTACACCACCGTTTTCACCATCACCTATTTGACTAACTATAGGAGGTACGACAACATTACCTAATTTTTGTTTAGATAAAGTTTTGGCTTCATAGTATGGCTGCATTTGGGCGACTAATTTAGTGTCTGAACCTTGAGTTTTTATCAATGCAGTAATACTGATTTCTTCTCCTTGGGAATTGCGAGCTATTAACCGATGTGGTAAATGTTTATAATGTAAAGGCTGACCATTAATTGTTTCTACAGTATGTTCTTGTACCAATAACCAACGATAACCACATTCTTTCAAAGCTTTGATAAATGCAAACAGGGTATCTGGATGGTTTGGTAAGTGCATTTCTGGAGGGGAAAATCCTTTGACTCTTGCTAATGCTTCCCAGCCAAAAATTGCAGCAAAATAATGTTGCCAAGCGATAATGTGGAGTTTAATATCTGCTATGGGTGTGGAAGGAATGACAGCATGACTCCACATACTTCCTAACCATTCTACATAAGGTTGGTAAGTGTTAATGCAAGTGATGCGTTTAAGATTATCTAGAATATCACTTCTACCCATTTGTACCAGTCCCCATAAAAGATTACCAGAATAATCCAACATCACACGGGGATTACAACCTTGTGCAACTAATTCAGGAATAAAATCTCCCATGCGACTATAACAATTCGCAAAAGGGGCAGCATTGTGGTTATCTCCTTCTTGCTGATGTGCAAACATATATTGTAAATTGCTGATCAATGAACCATTATTTCCCGCTGGAATAGTGGGTTGGTGCATATGTAGAGCGATCGTAAATACTGCATTAATATCTGCTAATTTCAGATTAGTAGTTGGTAAAAAAATAGGCTCATCGTGGTTAACTACAGTCAACACTTCATTTTCCCAACCGCAGATATTTGGCAGATCATCAATAATTTCGGGTAACGTAGGTAGATTATCTGGTAATTTAACCATTCATAGTGCCTCAAAAGTAACATAAATATAACGTTAAAGGGAGACAATATGAAAATAAGCTTTTGCTACTCATGAATTTTAGCTAAGTATGGAACGATTCCTCGGTCGCGTTTCACTATCAAAACTGGATTTCATCCTAATTTCATTTTCAAATGAAATACTAGTGTAAGAGTGAATGTCTAAAACTTAAAACCACTTTTGACCACTCGCAATTCCTGACGCTTCGTACTCAAACACCTAACAAGCGCAATGTCTAACTCTCTGCGATCGCAAACACCTATAGCAATTCCTTGTGTTTCTATCACATTCCTGAGCTTGTTATTATTAGCAAGTCCCGCAGTTGTTCAAGCTCATGGTGGACATGGAAATGAATTTCATCAAGAAAATGAAGCCACTAATAATTCTATTCAAGTTGATGCTAATACAGCCAAACGGTTAGGAATTAAACTTGAACCAGTTAAAAGTCAGAAGTTAGCTGTTGGTATTAAAACCACGGGACAAATTGAAACTCTTCCTAACCAAAAAGTGGAAGTAACTACCCCAATTTCCGGAGCGAAAATAGTTGAATTATTAGTAGAACCTGGTGCAACCGTAATAAAAGGTCAACCTCTTGCTGTTGTTACCAGTCCAGATTTGATCACGTTGCGTGTAGAATCTCAGGAAAAATTAGCCAAAGGTGAAGCTGATTTACAGCAAGCACAAGCCGACTTAACATTAGCTCAACAAAATTACCAAAAATATCAACAAATAGCTACCTCTGAAATTGCTCAAGCACAGAGTCAAGTTGACTTTTCTCAAGAAAAGTACAATAAAGATCAACAGTTAGCTAATGATGGTGCTTTACCTCGTCGTAATGTTTTAGAATCACAAACTCAGTTAGCACAAGCAAAATCTGAACTTACCAAAGCAAAAAGTCGTAGAGAGGTTATTCAAGCAGAAAATCAACTCAAACGTGCGCTCTCAGCAGTTCAGTTGGCAAAGTCAAATATTAATCGCAGTAATACTAATTATCAAACTCGACTTTCTCAACTAGGAACTCTGGCAAATGCTAAGGGATTAGTAATAGTAACTGCTCCTATTTCTGGTCAGGTTGCTGATAGAGAAGTCACTATTGGTCAAACTTTTAATGATGCGGGTGGCAAATTAATGACGATTATTAATAATAGTCAGCTTTTGGCTACAGCTAATATTTATGAAAAAGATTTAGATAAGGTAAGAATTGGTCAAAGAATTAGTTTAAAAGTTGCCAGTTTACCTGAGCAGACCTTTTCTGGAAAGATTTCTCGCATTGGGACAAAAGTAGAAGGAGAAACACGAATTGTCCCAGTCCAAGCAGAGGTGAATAACTTTAATGGGGAACTAAAACCGGGAATGTTTGCCGAACTGGAAGTTTTAACAAATCAGACATCAGCACCTATTTTAGCT
>JANMGZ010000649.1:0-7873 GCA_031374905.1 Dolichospermum sp. OTE_70_metabat_362_sub | reverse complement strand
TGTATCGCATATAATCAAAATTTTCGTTGTCTAATGCCTCTTTCATGAAATTAGTTATATGATGAAGAGTTAGCATTGAGATTTATTTCTCTTTACGAAAATCTCAAGAATGTCCGAACCAGTATTGCACAGCACATGACTAATTTCATGAAAGAGGCATTAGACAACGAAAATTTTGATTATATGCGATACAATAGAATTTTTTCTGAAGTATTTGCTTTGCTGAAACCTTTAGGAAAAGGGATTTTTCGCCAGTCAGATGGAAACTTTGCAACTGCTCTTTATGATGTTATTACTATTGGTGTTGCAGAAAACTATGATTATTACAAATCTCAGTCATCATCTGTGATATCGAATAAAATTAACGAAGTTCGTAAGGACTCTGTTTTAATAAAGTTTTCAAGAAGAGGAGGAAATAATAAAAAATCCAGAATTATCAATCGGCTGACAGAAGCCAAGCGAATATTTGGAAACATAAAAAATAATGACTACTGATATAACTCTTTTAGAACAAGAAATAATGTCGGACATTGATGAAAGAGAAGAGTTAATGTCAAGAGTAAGATTACTGTATATACGATACGGGTTTTCAGAACAAGATGAACATTTATTTCTTAACTATTCAATACCAATAGTTTATTCTATTTGGGAGGGTTTTGTTCAAACTTCTTTTCAAATATATATTCGAGAGTTAAATAAGGAATTAACGAGATTAGAACTTAACATTGATAGTGTTTGCGAACCCATTTTTGTCTATCATATGGAATCTACATTCCGACAATTTAAACAATATCCAAATCCTAAAAGTGACGAAGATAAGCCTAAAATAGTAAAAAAGAAGGTGGATTTTTTCAATGCTTTAGGACTGTTTTATAAATCTAATACTTTGCAAATTCATCCAAATATAAATACAGAAAGCAATGTAGGCTTTAATGTATTAAATAGAATATTGAATGACTTTAATCTAGAAAAAATACCCACACACGAAAATAATTACTCGTTGAAAGATGAACTCGGTAAATTACTACAGATCAGAAATGCAGTGGCTCATGGACAAAAAAGTGCGATAGTTGTAAATAGAGAAGATTTGGAAAGAGCAATTAAACTAGTTGATAAACTTATGGATTTAGTTTTTGAGAGAATTAAAACTGGATTTATAGAAAAGTCTTATCTCAAATAGTAAATATTTCATTTAATGTATTATTCATAATTAATTATATTATTTTATTAGTGATTCAGCATCCTTCAATTTTCTCCTTCTTCTCCGGTTCAGGATTCCTCGATTTAGGCTTTGAAACCACAGGCTATAAAATCGCTTACGTCAACGAAATTTTCCCCCCATTCATGTCCGCATATCGCTATTCACGCGAAATTCTCAACCTCCCCCAACCTGAATATGGATATCATCAAGGTGAAGCCGCAGACGTAAGTAAACTAATAGCAGAAACATCAGCACAACGGTTAAATGAATTAGTCAAATATTCCCGAAAATCACATAATATAATAGGCTTTATTGGTGGTCCACCCTGTCCAGATTTTTCGATTGGTGGCAAAAACAAAGGACATTTAGGTGATAATGGTAAACTCTCATCTGCTTATATTGAATTAATTTGTCAAAATTTACCCGATTTCTTTTTATTTGAAAATGTCAAAGGTTTATGGAGAACCACAAAACACCGTTTATTTTTTGAAGAACTAAAAATCAAATTACAAAAATCAGGTTATATTCTAACAGAACGTTTAATTAATTCTATAGAATATGGTGTCCCTCAAGATAGAGATAGAATTATTTTAATAGGCTTTAAAGATAATTTTCTCAAAGACATGAAAATCAAAGATGAATTTACCTTTTCTTGGGAAAAACATATTTTATATCTTCAAGATCAAGTATTTGCTTATCCCTGGCATCAAAACGAGCCATTTCAAGAAAATTCCCTAATTCCTTGTCCTGAAAATATTCCTCAACAACTAACCGTTGAATATTGGTTCAGAAAAAATAACGTTCTTAACCATCCCAATGCTAAACATCATTTTCAACCAAGAGCAGCTAAAATTAAATTTGCGACTATTGCCGAAGGAGATGATTCCAAAAAATCATTTAAACGTCTGCACAGGTGGCGTTATTCTCCCACAGCTTGCTATGGTAATAATGAAGTCCATTTACATCCTTATAAAATTAGACGCATTTCTGTAGCCGAAGCCTTAGCAATTCAATCTTTACCTGAAGATTTTTCACTTCCAGAAAATATGTCACTTACAAATATGTTTAAAACCGTTGGTAATGGTGTGCCATACTTAGCAGCAAAGGCACTAGCACAAACTATTCTTGACTTTTTAAACACTGGTTCGTAAGAATAAGGGCGCACGCCCTGCGCCCCTACTTTCTCACTTCTGCTCTATGTGGTTTAATATAGAAGAAATACTTTAATTTTCATCAAGTTTAATAAACTCTACATCAAAAGAAAAACAATGGCAGCAGACTATCCAAACATTGATATTGCGCCATTTATTGACCACTCTCTGTTATTACCAATTGCAACTCCAGAGCAGATCAGTCAATGGTGCGACGAAGCATATAGATATAACTTTGCAGCAGTTTGTGTGAATCCCTGTTATGTCAAGCAAGTAGCAGAACTACTATATAAAAAAAATCCTCAAATTTGTACAGTTATTGGCTTTCCCAATGGTGCAAATACTTCAGATGTGAAGTTATATGAAGCCAAAGAAGCTGTAGATAATGGCGCTACTGAGTTAGATGTAGTTATTAACATAGGGTGGTTAAAAGCCGGGAAAACAGAGGAAGTTCACCGAGAAATTGCCACAATTTGCGAAGAAGCTGGACAGCCAGTAAAGGTGATTTTAGAAACTAACCTCCTTACAGACCCAGAGAAACAAATCGCGGCAGAACTGGCTATGGATGCCGGTGCAGCATTCTTGAAAACCAGTACAGGTTGGAATGGTGGTGCAACTGTAGCAGATGTTAAGCTGTTAAAGGAAATAGCAAAAGATCGGGTGGGAATCAAAGCATCAGGAGGTATTCGCACTCACAACGAGGCCTTAGACTTAATTATGGCTGGTGCGACTAGATTAGGCACATCTCGTGGTGTGGATTTACTTCGTCAACGTCATAACCCAGAAAAAGAAAAAAGTGAGTAGTCAGTTGTCCTTTGTCAGTTGTTTTTTTCTTTACTACTGACCACTGACAACTAACTAATGACTAAACATGAGTAAAACCTATCAAGCAACTGGTATTAATCTCAAAGCTCAACCACTGGGCGAATCAGATAAAATAGTTACAATTTTAACTCAAGAATTTGGGCTAATTCGGGCAATTGCGACGGGAGCGCGGAAACAAAACTCCAGTTTGGGCGGAAGAATGGGGATGTTCGTCATCAATGAATTACTCATTTCCCAAGGACGCAATCTCGATAGAATTACTCAAGCTGAAACTATAAAAACGTATCCAGGTTTATCTAAGGATTTGGGTAAATTAGCTGCTAGTCAATATTTAGCTGAAATAGTTTTGTGTCAAGCTTTAAGCGAACAACCCCAAACAGAACTTTATGAGTTATTTAAAGAACATCTTCAGCGGCTAGAAGATATACCTAAAACAGAGATAAGATGTGTAATTGCCCATTTAGTTCAAGGTGTATTTCAGCTTTTAGCCTTAGCAGGACTTACCCCACAGGTAGAATCTTGTTGCTTAACCCAACGGCTTTTAACTCCAGACTGGACAAATCCCCATTGGCAAGTTGGATTTAGCATTCCTTCTGGTGGGATAATTTGTTTAGATGCTTGGAAAAGCTTGCGAAAAGAAATAGAGCAGGGGAAATGGGAAAATGGGGAAAGGGAGGAAACAACAAAGATAAGTGTTTCCAATCCCCAAACCTGTGCCTCTAACCCTAGCTATGAAACAGTTTTTCATCAGCAGGAGTTACCAATTATTTCTCGTCGCTTGAATGGGAAACAACTGGTTATGCTTCAACATCTGTCGGAAACAGAGATAATACAAATAGATGCAGCCTCAGATTCTGGATGGTTAGCTGTTGAGCAAATTTTGCGCCAGTATGTTCAGTATCATTTAGGACAACCTATTCGCTCTGCCACTTTGATTGACTCCTATTTTGCCACAAACCATGATGCAATCGTCTGATTTAGATAGAAAAAGCCGAACTCACTCACCTAGCGACGCTAAAAAAAAGCATAAAGCATCAGATCATAATGTTGCTGATTCACCTAAAGTTAGTCATATTCATAGTCCAGAAATGTCACTAAAAGATATTTCTAAAGCTGGAAATTGTACATCAGAAATTCCCTTGACTGATATTCCTAAATCATCAGAAATTACCCAAACTAATACTGTTCAGGAAAATGTTCCAGTCACAACGGAATTAACACCGGAAACGCCACCATTAAATACAGATGCTGGTTCTGGAGGTGCAGATGCAGAAAATCATCAACAGGCGGGTTTTTTACCTGTATTGAAAAATCCGAATTTTCTCGCTCTTTGGGCAGGTCAAGTTTTCTGTCAATTAGCTGATAAGGTTTATTTAGTATTGATGATTGCTTTGATTAATAGTCAGTTTCAAGCTAGTGATCAAAGTATTAGTGGTTGGGTTTCGGCTTTAATGATGGCGTTTACTATTCCAGCAGTATTATTTGGTTCCGTGGCTGGAGTTTTTGTAGATCGTTGGTCAAAAAAAGTTGTTTTGGTAGCATCAAATATTTGGCGTGGTATTCTGGTTTTACTCATTCCTCCCCTATTATGGTTAACCCATGATTGGCAGCCTGTGGGGGTTTTACCCGTGGGTTTTTTGATGATTTTAGGTGTGACTTTTTTGGTTTCTACATTAACACAATTTTTCGCCCCAGCCGAACAATCGGCGATTCCTTTAATAGTTAAAGAACAGGATTTGCTGTCGGCTAATTCTCTCTACACTACGACAATGATGGCTTCGGTAATTGTTGGTTTTGCGGTAGGAGAACCAGTTTTAGCCTTAGCAGATGGACTGTGGACCCAATTAGGTGGGAGTGGGGGATTGGGTAAGGAGATTTTGGTGGGTGGTAGTTATGCGATCGCTGGGTTAATATTATTTTTACTGCGAACTAACGAAAAACCTCATCCTCCAGAAACAGAATTTCCCCATGTTTTTTCAGATTTACGCGACGGGTTTCGTTATCTTCAAGAAAATCATCGCATCCGCAATGCTTTATTACAACTAATTATCTTATTTTCTGTCTTTGCAGCCCTTACTGTTCTCGCAGTTCGCATGGCTGAAATTATTCCGAATATGAAAGCCTCTCAATTCGGCTTTTTATTAGCATCTGCTGGTGTAGGTGTGGCAATTGGGGCAACAATTCTCGGCCAATTTGGGCAACGCTTTTCTTATAAACAACTCAGTTTTTGGGGTTGTCTAGGTGTGGCAGGATCTTTGATTGGTTTATCACTGTTCACCACTCAACTCTTGCCCGTGCTGCTATTTATTGCCCTAGTGGGAGTATTTGGGGCTTTGGTGGGTATACCCATGCAAACTGCAATCCAAACCGAAACACCCGCAGCTATGCGAGGAAAAGTATTTGGACTGCAAAATAATGTGATTAACATTGCACTAACTCTACCTTTAGCATTAGCCGGTGTAGCCGAAACTTTTATCGGCTTAAAAGCAGTATTTTTTACTTTAGCTGCTATTGTCTTAATCGGCGGTCTCTTTACTTGGTATGATTCTGGTGAGTCCTCAGATGGCAAATAGCCAAAAACTGCATCAAACTGTTGGGTTTCGTGCTAAACTTAATCCAGCAAGATGCAAAATACTTACTGGGAATCAACTAAATAATCAGCATATTAATTTGTAATCAAGTTAAAAAATTTATAACTTATTAGCATTATCAATAAAGCTATTTATTGACTTTTTAATTGCCCAGATTATTTAGGTTTTAAAGTTAGAGACAACTGCATAATAAAAACAGTATATTTTTACCCTCGCTTTTTTTATAGATAACCGAAGAATGCGTATAGCTTGGATTGGAAAAAAAACACCCTTTTGCGGTAACGTCACCTACAGTCGAGAAATTACCAACGGATTACTAGACAGGGGACACGAGGTTAGTTTTCTGCACTTTACCCAAGAGGAAGCGACAACTGACAACTGGCCTAATTTTCAGGAAGTTCCTCTACCATTTATTTACAAGTCCCAGGTTTACACAATTCCCTCTTTCAAAGCAACTAAAGTTTTGAAAGATTCGCTCAGGGAAATTAAGCCGGATATAGTTCATGCTTCTCTGACTCTCTCAACTTTAGACTTTGTTTTACCAGAAATTTGTGAAGAATTAAATTTGCCCCTAATTGCCACTTTCCACACACCATTTGCAGGTAAGGGAGCAAAATTAATATCTAGTACCCAACTCTTAGCCTATCAACTCTACGCTCCTTTTTTGGATCATTATGATGGTGTAATTATCTTTTCCCAAATTCAGCGGGAATTATTATCAAGTATGGGTGTTAGGGAAAAAAAGATTGCTGTCATTCCCAATGGTGTAGATCCTGTTAAGTATTCTCCCGGTGTTTCTCATATTAAAGCCGAATTCGGCGCTGAACGTTTATTTGTTTATCAAGGGAGAATTGCCCAAGAGAAAAACGTTGAATCTCTCTTGCGTGCTTGGAAGCAATCAGATATGGGAGTCAATAGCAAATTGCTAATTGTGGGTGATGGTCCATTAAAACCCTCTTTAGAGTCATTTTATGGGCGAGAACATGGCATTATCTGGTTAGGTTTCATCGCTGATGAAGATCGCCGTATCGAAATTTTACGGGGATCTGATGTATTTATTTTACCTTCTTTGGTAGAGGGTTTATCTTTATCTCTATTAGAGGCCATGTCCTGTGGTTTGGCTTGTTTGGCTACTGATGTCGGTGCAGATGGAGAAGTTTTAGAGAAGGGTGCTGGTGTGGCAATTAATACAAGCACTGTGCGATCGCAATTAAAAACCCTGTTACCACTATTTCAAGATCATCCAGAGTTAACAACATTGTTGGGAGAAAAAGCTAGAAAGCGAGTATTAGAACGCTATACTCTCAATGATAATATTTCTCATTTAGAAAAACTTTATACCGAAGTTTTAGCACAGCGACCTTTAACACTGAGTTGGGGTATTTAGACAACTTCAGTATATTCTCATCAGCTATCACTAATCAATCTTTCTCTCTATTTCTGGACGAGGAAGATTTTAATTTTCCATTTATTTAGAATAAATCACCATATTTAATCCAGTTTGTCAATTCGTAATTCCCATTGTTTACAAAAATTAAGATTTTTATTAAATTACTTTACATAAGACATAAGTTCATCATAAACATTTTTAGCTTAAGTCTTCACAGCGACTAATAAACACATAATCTTGGAGATTCTGATTGTGGCTTTAACTATCCAGTCTGCTCAAACTATTTTTTCTAATACTCAAGTTCCTAGTCCTATTCCCGCAACTATAGCATTGTTCGATCAACTTAACGTTGATGACCAATTAGCTTATCTTTGGTATGCTTATGCTGAAATGGGCAAGACAATTACTCCTGCCGCTCCTGGAGCAGCACGCTTACAACTAGCAGAAAGTTTGCTAACCCAAATTAAGCAAATGTCTCGTGAAGATCAAACCAAAGTCATGCGGGATTTAGCGAGTCGTGCTGATACTCCTATTAGCCGTTCCTATGGTTTTTTCAGCGTTAATACTAAACTCGCTTTCTGGTACGAGTTAGGAGAATTGATGAAACAGGGAATCATCACTCCTATCCCCGTTGGTTATCAAATGTCTCCTGGTGTAAAATTTGTCTTAGAAGCTACACAGAAACTTGATCAAGGTCAGCAAATTACCGTATTAC